>JAYVXI010000052.1:0-7733 GCA_043785305.1 Limnoglobus sp.
GGAAGTCACCGTCCCATGGTACCACCATGGGCTGAGAGAGCGACACCTTCAGTGTCGAGGTTCTGTTTTTCGGTCCTGAAAGGATCGCTCACGTAGCCCTGGGAGGGGCCGCACCCATCGCCCGTATGGCTTTTCGCGTCGCGTCTCGAAGACTCGCCACGACTGGTTTTTAAGGGTATTTGCCCCCGCGCAGGCTAAAGACCTGCGGCTACCAGAGAAGAAAGAACGAAGGACGCAGTTGCTACCCAATACACCGCTTTTTGAACCATGCCGACTTCTGACGCAGCGATCTCCCACTTCCCGAAGTCTCACGACTTCGACTACATCGAGAATCGCCTTTCACGTCACTTGGCTTTCAACCTCGTAGCCACCTTGCGGCGTCTTTGGCGTGATACGTCAGGATCATGTCTGCACCGGCGCGCTTGATGCTCAACAAGATTTCCATCGTTACGCGGCGCTCGTCGATCCAGCCGTTTCGTGCGGCGGCCTTCACCATCGCGAACTCGCCGCTGACGTTGTAGGCTGCCACCGGCAAGCCGAAGGTTTGCTTCGTGCGAAAGATAATATCGAGGTAGGAGAGCGCGGGTTTGACCATCACGATGTCCGCACCTTCTTGGATGTCGAGCGCGACTTCCCGCATCGCCTCGTCGCCATTGGCGGGGTCCATCTGGTAGGTGTTGCGGTCGCCGAACTGCGGCGGGCTTTCGGCCGCGTCGCGGAATGGCCCGTAAAAACCGCTGGCATATTTTGCTGCGTAACTCATGATCGGCACGTGGCTGAAACCGGCGTTGTCCAGGCCACTCCGGATCGCACCGATCATGCCATCGAGCATACCGCTCGGGGCGACGATGTCCGCACCCGCTTTCGCATGACTGAGGCACTGCTCGACCAAATTCGGTAATGTCGCATCGTTATCGACATCGAGCGTACCGCGAACATCGTGCAAGATGCCACAATGCCCGTGATCGGTGTACTCGCAGAAACACTCGTCGGTGATTAACAGGACATCGTGCCGATAGGCTTCGCGTAACGCCTTAATCGCGAGTTGAACGATGCCTTCGTCATTAATCGCACTCGAACCGGTGGCATCTTTCGAGGCCGGAATGCCGAACAGCATGAACGAACGAACGCCGAGATCTTTCGCGATGCCGACTTCTTCGACGAGCGTGTCGGTACTCAATTGAAAGTTGCCGGGCATCGACGAGATTTCGTTGCGGATCCCGCGACCCGGCCTCACGAACATCGGCAAAATCAAGTTATCCGCATGAAGCGAGGTCTCGCGAACGAGATTGCGAATGAGTGGCGACGACCGCAACCGTCGGGGTCGCACGGTCGGAAACCCCGCAGTCGGTGCCGGTTGAGGCAGATTCGGTGTGGCCATTTCGTCCTTCGATTATCGAGTTCGCGTGTGTCAACAATATTACCGCAACTACTTCGCCAACGACACGCAAACGATCTCCACATCGTTGCGCACAATCGCGCATTGGTTCGCGAATGCGGGGTGCGTCCAGACGACTTTGCGGCCGCGAGCCATCGTGTTGGTCGGGTCGAGGATGTGCGCGCGATCGAGTTCCTGGTAACCCTTCAGCGACAGTTTCGCGATGATGAGGTCGCCTTGCTCGTTGAACAGAAAATAGCGGTCGGCCTGTTTCACGATAAACGCATGGCCCCAACGCTCGGTCTGCGTGTCGGGTTCCGGGTTGGCGGCGACCTTGGCGGAAGTCAGCTTACCTCGAGTGGCGGACATATCGGCCCACACCCTTACGCCCGTGTCCGCCTGAATGCAACGCAACTGCCCGTGACTGCACACTCCGTAAATCTGCGCGCCATCCAACACGGGCGTCGTCATAATCGAGTGCAAATCCTCGGTCACGTTCGGCATCTCTCCTTTACCCTTCCCCTTCCAAACGATCTTCGCGGCATCGGCACCGACTTCGACCAACATCGACCCGTTGTAGAACGAAGTCACGAACACCCGGTTCGCCCCCACTCGGATCGGCGTCGGGGCTGTCAGCGCGGCTTTCACCTCGAATGGCACCGCCCACAATCGTTTGCCTGTTGCGGGGTTCAACCCGACCAGCGCACGCGAATGCCAGACGATGAGTTGCCGCACGCCACCGAGTTCCATGAAGACGGGCGGGCTATAACCGAAATCACCTTCACAACTTTGCGATGCCCAGATCTTCTCGCCGGTCTTTTTGTTCAACGCGATCACCAACTGATCGGTCCCACCACCGACGCAAATCAGAGCATCGCCATCGACGATCGGGTGACACGCGAAGCCCCACACGGGTACTTTCGCTTCAAAGTCCGCAACGAAGTTCTTCTTCCAGACGACCGTGCCATCGGTCGCGTTTAGGCAGTGGAGATCGCCCATCGCGCCGAGAGCATAGACGCGGTCGCTATCGACCGTCGGCGTGCAACGCGGCCCCGCCGAGTAGCTGATCTGGTACGCACACGGATACTCGTGCTTCCAGATCGCATCGCCAGTCTTGGCATCGAGTGCCACCACGCGCTCGGTACCGCCCACCTTCAAGCTGCGATCGAACGGATTCGTCGATGTTTTCGCACCGGCTTCGACGACGCGATCCATCGCGAAGACTTTGCCATTCGCCACGGCAGGGCCAGAATAGCCGACGCCGATCGGCTTCTTCCAAAGCACCATCGGCCCGTCTTTCGGGAAGGTACTCAGAATGCCCTCTTCGCGCCACACGCCATCGCGTTTGGTGCCGAGCCACTGCGGCCAGTCTTCCGCTCGCAGGTTCGTTAGCCCAACAGCCGATGCAATCACAACCCACAATATCCGCACCATACGACCTCCCCTGAATTGTGCAGTCGATTCGGACTACGGCTCGATTGGTTCTCGCCGACGTCCGGTTGCTGCCGGTCTACGATAGTCTTACAGTGTAGAATTGTAGATGTTGCACGAGTTCGGGCGATTCCGAATTCCGAGCCGTGGGACTTTCCTCGATGACGGTGATGCATGTTTGAAGGTATGACGCGCGGGCTGAGCGATGCACTCAAAAAACTGCGTGGGCGCGGGCGACTCACCGAAGACAACATTCGCGAAGGTCTGCGTGAAGTCCGTCGGGCGCTCCTCGAAGCCGACGTGAATTTCAACGTCGTCACCGAGTTCATCGGTAAAGTCGAGGCGAAAGCCGTCGGCCAAGACGTCCTCGCCCGCATCGATCCGTCCGAACAAATCGTCAAGATCGTTTACGAAGAACTCGTCGCACTGATGGGGCCGGTCGATCACAAAATCCCGCAACGCGGCGACCGCCCCGTCGTGCTGATGCTCTGCGGATTGCAAGGGTCGGGCAAAACCACGACTGCTGCAAAACTCGCGCTGACGCTGAAAAGCAAGGGCCGCAAGCCACTACTTGCCGCCGCCGACTTGCAGCGACCCGGTGCGGTCGAACAGCTTCAGACGCTCGGCGCGCAGATCGACGTCCCCGTTTACACGGAAAATACGACGCCGCTCGAAGTCTGCCGCAACGCCGTCGCGTTGGCGAAACGGACGCTCTGCGATGTCGTGATCCTCGACACCGCTGGCCGTTTGCAGATCGACGACGATCTGATGAACGAACTGAAAGCGATCGACAAACAGGTCCGCCCCGACGAGGCGTATCTGGTGGTCGATGCGATGATCGGCCAAGAAGCGGTGAACGTGTCGAAGGCGTTCAACGACGCGCTCGAACTGAACGCGGTGATTCTCACAAAGCTCGATGGCGACGCCCGCGGCGGGGCCGCGCTTTCGATCAAGCACGTCACCGGCGTGCCGATCAAATTCATCGGCGTCGGCGAGAAAATCGACAAGCTCGAAGAATTCCACCCCGAGCGGATGGCAGGGCGAATCCTCGGCCAAGGCGACATGATGGGCGTGGTCGAGAAGATCAAGTCGATTCAGGATCAGATGTCGCAAGAGGACTTGCAAAAACAGCAAGAAAAGCTCTCGAAGGGCACGTTTACAATCAACGATTTTCGCAAGCAGTTCGAGCAACTTGCGGCACTCGGAATGAAAGACCTCATCGGCAAGATGCCGGGAATGTCCGAGATGATCCCCGAGGGGGAAGACCCCGAAGCCGCACTGAAACGGGTGCAGGGCATCATCGATTCGATGTCGAAGAAAGAGCGTTTGGACCCCGATATTATCGACATGAGCCGACGCCGTCGCATCGCCACCGGTGCGGGGGTACAACCGCAAGAGGTCAAAGCGTTTCTGCAACAGTTCGACCAAGTCCGACTATTGATGAAGCAAATGTCCGAAATGTCGATGTTCCAGAAAATGAAGATGATGGCCGGGATGGGCAAGAGCGGCGCGTTCGCACCCGGCGGCATGAATAACATGAAGTTGAAAGGCGACACCGGCCACCGCAAGAGCGCGAAAGAACGCGCCGAAGATCGCAAAAAGAAAAAGAAGCGGTAAGCGTCACAATCCCGCCTGGCTCGTTCTGAGGTCGCAGCATGTTGTCGATGCGAATTGCGCTTTTCTTGGCCACAATCCCGTTCGCCGCAACTGCGCGCGGGGCGGACCCGAAGATCGAGTTTTTCGAGAATAAGATTCGGCCCATTCTCGTCGGTTGTCAGACTTGCCACAACGCGACGAAAGAGAAAGGCGGGCTGCGGCTGACCGCTCGTGCCGAACTGCTGAAGGGCGGTGACACGGGGCCGTCACTCGATGTCGCGAACTTCGAGAAAAGCCTGCTCTTGCAAGTCGTGCAATACGATGGCGACATCAAAATGCCGCCGAAGGGCAAGCTGCCCGACGCGCAAATCGATGCACTCAAAGCATGGGTAAAAGCCGGTGCCGCCTGGCCCGATGATCGTGCGGTGACGGCAACGAGCACCACGAAAGAGATGGATGTGCGGACTCTCGCGGCGGGGCATTGGTCGTTCCGCCCGATTGCGAATCCTCCAGCGCCGATTGCGAATCCTCCAGCGCCGATTGCGAATATCGCGAACCCGATCGATTCGTTTTTGCGAGCGAAACTCGATGTGGCCGGGTTGAAGCCCGCGTTGCCTGCGACCAAACGCACGCTGATTCGGCGACTCACATTCGACCTCATCGGCTTGCCGCCGACGCCGGCGGAGATCGATGCGTTCCTTGCGGATGACACGCCGACCGCGTACGAAGCGTGCGTCGATCGGCTGTTGGCGTCGCCGCATTACGGCGAACGCTGGGGCCGCCACTGGCTCGATCTCACGCGGTACGCCGAGACGATGGGGCACGAGTTCGATTTTGAAATCGCCGACGCCTGGCGGTACCGCGACTACGCGATTCACGCATTTAACATCGACTTGCCGTACGACCAATTCGTGCGCGAACAAATTGCGGGCGACCGACTGACACCGCGTTGGCACCCGACCGACCACACGAACGAAGCCCTGATCGCCACCGGATTTTGGCACCTCGGCGAAGGCAAGCATTCGCCGGTTGATGTACGCCAAGAGCAAGCCGACCGCATCGATAACATGATCGACGTCTTCGGCAAAACCTTCCTCGGTTTGACGATCTCGTGTGCGCGTTGCCACGATCACAAATTCGACCCACTCCCCACTCGCGACTACTACGCGCTCTACGGAATCCTCAGCAGTTCGCGTTACCAACACGCTTTCATCGACGACCCGGCGAAGATGAATTCACTTCTGAACAAGCTCAAATCGGCTCGCGGCGAAGTACAAGAACCATCGACTGCGGAAGTGGCTCCATCGAAAGAGTATGCGAACTGGCTCGCGAATTCGCGATCTTTCGAGTCCTTCGGCGCGGACTGGAACCTGCGTTGGCCCACGACCGGCCACGCTTTCCGATTGACGGATCAACCCCCACATAGCGGTCGCGAATCGTCGGTACTGCGTGGCACGCTGCGTTCGCCGACGTTCAAAACGGAATCGCGGTACGTCTCGGTCCGCGTGGCCGGCCGCCATTCTCGTATCAATCTGATTCTCGACAACTTCCAACTGATCCAAGACCCGATCTACGGTGGCCTGCGTAAAGGCGTCGACCACGGCGAAGAGTATCAGTGGGTCGTCTTCGATCTCGACATGTGGCCGAGCCACAACGCTTACCTCGAACTGATCGACGACGATAAAGGATACCTTTCGATTCTCGAAGCGCGATTCAGCGACAGCCCACCGCCAGCCGCCCCGAAGCGACTCGCGGTTTTACCGAAAGCACTGCCAGAACTCGAAGCGAAACTCGCCGAGGTTCGACGTGCCCCGGCGATGGCCGATGGCACCGGTTTGAACGAGCGCGTCTTCGTTCGCGGCAACCACAAAGCCCCCGGCATCATGGCCGAACGCTGCAATTTGGAACTGTTCCGCAAGCCCGATGCGAAGTCCCCACCCCAAGGCAGCGGGCGGCTGGAGTTGGCGAACGAAGTCGCCACGCTCGCGAATCCGCTGTTCGCGCGCGTGTACGTCAATCGCGTTTGGCACCACCACTTCGGCGTCGGCCTCGTGCCATCGACCGACGACTTCGGCAAACAGGGTCAGACACCGAGCCACCCGGAGCTACTCGACTGGCTGGCGACGACGTTTGCGAACGATGGCTGGTCCACGAAGCGCCTGCACAAACGCATCTTGCTCAGCGATGCCTACCGGATGTCATCGCAAGCCCACGCGGAAACGGCGGCGAAGGCGGCGACCGTCGATCCGCAGAATCGGCTTCTGTACAAGGCGAATGTGCAACGACTCGAAGCCGAGGCGATACGCGACACGATGCTGGCGGTATCGGGGCAACTGGATCGCAAGATGGGCGGGCCTAGCGTGATGCCTTACTTGACCGAGCATATGATCGGCCGCGGTCGGCCCGGCAGTTCGGGGCCGCTCGATGGCAACGGGCGTCGGAGTATCTACATGGGCGTGCGCCGCAATTTCCTCAATCCGCTGTTCGTGGCGTTCGATTACCCGACGCCATTTACGACCATCGGCCGGCGTGGCACTTCAAACGTGCCCGCACAGGCGCTCGTGTTGCTCAACAACCCATTCGCGATTCAGCAGGCGGAAATTTGGTCGAAAGCCACCGCGAGTTCGCCAGAGGAGCGCGTGCGGAAAATGGTTGTCACCGCATTTGGCCGCACCGCAACCGATGCGGAACTTTCGGCGGCACTCGCGTTCGTTGCCGAACAGACGAAGGAATCGAGCGTGAAAGAAGCCTGGGCCGACTTCGCGCACACGCTGTTCAACGCGAAGGATTTTTTGTTCATCGAGTGATTCCATCGATTTGTAGTGGCACCTTTTGAACAACGCCGCAAAGAATTATTCGGCTTGGTTTTGACGTTTCTGTAACAAATGATTGTGCCGAGAGTCAGAATGCACCACTCGTTCTGTTTCCGTGATTTCCGTGTATTCCGTGGTTGTCTTCCATTCTCAAAGCCAAACAGCATAAAAGACAGGAATTCACCACGAAAAACACGAATCACACGAAAATGAAAACGTGTTTTTGAAATCCTTCATGGCGTTGCCTTGTGGGTGCCCTGGATCAACCTCCATTCCTGACTGCATGAACCGGCACCCACAATGGGTGCCACCCAAGTGACGTGAAGTGGCTGTTGACGGTGTTTTTGGTTCATCCTGGTTTTGGTTTCTTTATCCCAACGGGATTTCAGCGATTAGCCCTGGGTCGCGGCTTCCGCGCACCCCATTAGCATCAAGTTAAGGAGTTGGGCTTGTAATAAAGCGGAAGTCCTTCCACCATAGGGAGTTATCACACAACCCTCTGGAAGAAGGAACTT
>JAYVXI010000053.1:0-22665 GCA_043785305.1 Limnoglobus sp.
CACTCCCGGTAAGAGAAGCCGTACATTAAACGGAGGCCTCACCCTCGCGCAACGCGCAAATATCGTGCCGAACGCGATAGGGACAAGCCCGGTGGCTCGCTCAATTACCCGATAATTTCCGAGATTGGATTGCCCCACGGTACGAGTGGGTACGGCCGTTGGAGGCGGTCTTTCAGTTCGGTTTCGTGCGAGATTCCGAGGCAGGCGTAGACCGTGGCGATGACGTCGGCGGGGGAGACGGGGTTGCGGCTCGGTTTGCCGCCAATCGAATCGCTCGCCCCGTACACCGCGCCGCCGCGAATGCCGCCGCCCGCCATCATCAGCGAGTAACAGAAGTTCCAGTGGTCGCGCCCGGCATTCGCATTCACTTTCGGCGATCTACCGAATTCGCCCATCACCACGACGAGCGTGCGTTCGAGCATCCCGCGATCGTCGAGATCCGCGAGCAACGACGACACCGCCGAATCGAGCTGCGGCAGCAGTTCGTTTTTGAGTTTCTTGAAGTTGTTGCCGTGCGTGTCCCAAGTCGCGTTGGCATCGGGTGCCCACGTCAGGCACGCCACCCGCGTCCCGGCTTCGATGAGCCGCCGTGCCAGTAACACGCTTTGCCCGTAGATGTTTCGACCGTAAGCGTCGCGCGTCTTCGGCGATTCCTTCTCGATGCTCACCGCGTGCCGCATGTGCGAAGACGTGAGTAGGTCGAACGCCTTGATTTGATACGGGTCCGGCTCGGAGAGTTGCGACATGAGCCGCCGTCGCCCATCGAGCCGCACCGCATCGACATCGCCGCCGAGCGAGAGTTCGGGCATCGCGAAATCGATGGCGTTCGGGTCTTTCAAAATGAACAGCGGATCGTACGACTTGCCGAGCCAGCCGCCATAGAACCCCGGTTGTGGCGGCCCACCTGCGCCTTCCTTCGTGATGAACGGCAACGTCACATACGGCACGACGGTCTGCGTCGGCGGTCGCAGGTGGCCCATGACCGAACCGACGGCGGGGTAGTCGTTCGGCGTGAATGTCGACGCCGAGTTGTCGCCGCGATCTTGCCCCGTGAGTGCGGTGTAAACGCCGGCCGCGTGCGCGTTGTTCACGCTGTGGTGCGCCGAGCGAATGAGTGCCGATTTGTGCATCCAGCGGGCCATCTTCGGGATGTGCTCGCCGAACTGCACGCCGGGTACCGAGGTGGCAATCGGCTGGAATTCGCCGCGAATTTCGACGGGCGCGTTCGGCTTCATGTCCCACATATCGAGGTGCGACGGTCCGCCGTTCAGGAAGATCAAAATGCAATGGTCCGCACGTGCCGACTGGCTTCGCGTGCTGTCCGCACGCAAGAGTTGCGGCAACGTCAGCCCGAGCGCCGAGGCCGCCCCCGCACGCAGCATCTGACGCCGCGAAAGGCGTGGCCCGGCACATTGTTGCAGATTCGTTACATTCACACGAACGCCCTCAGAAGAGGCGGAGGGAAGGTAGGCAGATACATACTATTGTCGAAAACCGGCGCGCTGGCAAGCGAAAACATCACTTTTCGTTCGCGTGACACCAGGAGCGTACGAACTACCAGCCGTTGATTTGAAATCGATCGTGCCCCGTCGGCAGTCGATCCTACTCCGCGAGTCAGGAAAGTAGGTAACACGCAACCACTAAGACCTTTATAGTGGATCAGATGGTCGAGTTTACTGGTTTAGTAGGTCGGGCCGGAGGCTTTGGGAGGCCCGACAGTGCTATCACTGGTTTTGTAGGTCGGGCCGGAGGCTTTGGGAGGCCCGACAGTGCTATCGCGCGGTACATAAAACCCATAAGGGTGTTGTCGTTGCCGTTCTGTCGGGCCTCATCGCAAAGCCTCTTCGGCCACGACCTACGGCGTCTGAAACGTTGGAAATGCAATCTGCCCCGTGAACGGGTCAGGTTCTGAAAGGGTTCCATCATGCCGAAAGCTCGGATTGTTGTCGTCGAAGACGAACCGGCGATTCGCCGTGGGCTGTCCGATGCGCTGCGGCTGACCGGCTACGATGTCACCGAAGCGCCCGATGGCGTCATCGGTTTTGCCGAGGCTTCGGGGAATGGCGTCGATCTCGTGCTGCTCGATGTGATGTTGCCGAAGCGCGATGGCCTCGATGTGCTGGCCGAACTGCGGCGGGTTTGCCCGTTGCGGCCCGTGATCTTGCTTACGGCACGCGGTTCGGAGGAGGACCGCGTGCGCGGCCTCAAGATGGGGGCCGACGATTACGTCGTCAAGCCGTTCTCCGCAAAGGAACTGTTGGCGCGCGTCGAGGCGGTGCTTCGCCGCACGATGAAGCCGATACCGAAGTGGATTTCCATCGAAGTCGGCACGGCGATTATCGACCTGGATCGCCGCGAAGTCCGTTGGCCGTCGGCCGAGCGCGTCGAACTCTCCGAGACCGAAGCCGCCGTGTTGAAGCACCTCATCGAAAATCGCGATCGTGCGGTATCGCGCGAAGAGCTTTTGGGCCGCGTCTGGGGCATCGGCACGGCGGGCCTCGAAACTCGCGCCGTCGATATGCACGTCGCCCGGTTGCGCGCCAAGTTGAAAGATCCTTCCGGCCGCGACGACACCCCGGAAGCGATTGTCACGGTGCGTGCGCTCGGGTACATGGCGGGGCCGGGCCTCGTCGTTCGGGAAGGAAAGTGACCAAATGCGCCGTCGATTGCTGACGCCGTTCGGCGGAATCTGCGTGTTCATTCTCGTCTCGCTGCTCGTCGGCGGCGGGCTGGCGTACGTCACGTTTGCGTCGTTACAAGTCGAAGCCGCCCAGCGCGAAGCGACCGCGCGCGCCGATGCCGCCAACAAGGAACGCCTCGCGCTGTGGCAACTCGATAGTCGCCTGTTCCCGATCCTCGGCGTCGAAAATCACCGCCCCTACGTGCATTATTTCAGCTTGTACACGCCGCACCCCGTGGTAATCGACGAAACCGGCGAGCCAGCCGCCGACCCCGGCCGCGTACCGTCGCCACTGCTTTCGGGCGAACTTCCGGACTGGATGCGCTTGCACTTTCAACTCGACCCCGTCGAAGGTTGGTCGTCGCCGCAAGTGATGCCAGAGTCTTTGGAAACGAACTTGCGGACGCACCGCGATGGCAACCTCACACTGGCGAATTCGACGAGCGAGCGCCGCGCGTTACTCGGGAAACTCCGCGTGCAGTTCGTCGCCACCGACCTCCACGCGCTGCTGATCGAACAAGAAGCCGCCGAGCCAACCGAGGCGTTCGCGGTACCTTTGAATCTCAACGATAACATCACAAACTCCGTCATCGCGCCAAAGCTCGAAGTGCCAGCCGAACCGCAGTCGCAACTGAACCGCGCACAGCAAAACACCATCAATCCCCAAGGCGTGCCCGCGCCGCAATATCGCGACCCGTACGACCAAATGCGCTTCGCGGCCGCCAAGAGAACGATCGAAACCACACGCGGCGAAGTCGGCGGGAACTCCACGAACACCATGAAACTCGTCCCCGCGCCGACACCCGCACCCGTTACCGCGATGGCACCCGCCGCAAAACCGCAAGTGGAAGTCGCACCCGGTCAACCGATGGCGCGTCAGTCGTTCGGCGCAGCGGCTCCCAGCGGTCCTTCCGTGAAGTCAATGGCGAAAGAGCCAGTCGTTTTAGCCGATGCGGATCGTGCGAAAATGCGAGGTGGCATCGAAAGCCTGGCGCGCAAGAAACTCGCGTTCCCCGAGCAACCGCCGGCGGTCCACGTCGGACCGATCCGCCCGATTTGGCTGACCGCCGCCGAAGGCACGAAGTACCTCGCGCTCGTTCGCGCCGCACGCCTCGAAAAGAAAATGGTCTTCCAGGGAGTCATACTCGATTGGGCGAAACTGCAAGCGGTGTTGAAGGAGGAAGTGCAAGCGATCTTGCCCGATGCGAAGATCGAACCGGTGCTCGATTTATCGCAATCGAGCGAACGGCGGATGGCGGCGATCCCCGCGCAACTCGACCCCGGCCCGATGCCCGAACTGCCGCCCGCCGGATGGACGCCGTTGCGGATCGGCCTCGTTCTCAGTTGGGTCGCCGCCATCGTCGCGCTCATGGCGGTCTGGTTCGGCGGCTGGACGCTCATCGACCTTTCCGAGCGCCGCATCCGCTTCGTCTCGGCGGTGACGCACGAACTCCGCACGCCATTAACTTCGCTTCGGCTGTATCTCGATCTACTGGCGAGCGGCATGATTACCGATGAAGCGAAACAAAAAGAGTATCTGCACACGCTGCAAGGCGAAGCCGAACGGCTCAACCAACTCGTGGACAATGTGCTCGATTTCGCGAAGCTCGAAAACCGTGCCATTCTCGCGTGTCGCCAGTCGATCCCGCTCGAATCGCTGCTGACGATCGCAAAGGAAACCTGGACGGATCGCCTACTCACCGACGGTAAGGAACTGCACGTGATTTCGACGTTGCCGCCCGATCAGGCGGTCCACACCGATGTGCGAATTGCCAGCCAGATACTCGGCATCCTCATCGATAACGCGCGCAAGTATTCGCGCGAAGCCAGCGATCGGCGTATCTGGGTCTGGGCGAAACCGGGCGATGGCACGCGGCTGATTCTCGAAGTCGAAGACCGCGGTCCCGGCGTGGCGGTGTCCGAACGCGCGAGCATCTTCCGCCCGTTTCGGCGCGGCCGCAACTCGGATAAAACCGGCGGTGGAGCCGGTCTGGGGTTGGCCCTGGCGAAGCAATGGGCCGACGCGCTCGATGGCCGCCTGAGCTACCGCCCCGCCGACGGCGGCACCGGAGCCATCTTCCGCCTGGAGCTACCGGAGCGATGAGAGCGGATTTCTGTAGGCGAAGTCGTCCCTCTACTACAGCCCTGCGGCTTTGCGTTGCCATTGTTTGACGGTTTCGGCGGGGTGCTTTGCGTCGCGCTTTAACCAGGCGTCTTGCGCGGCGAGGAGTGCGGCCTCGGGAGTGATTTGCCCCGTCGATGAGCGCGCGATTTCCTTCGCGAGGTCGGCGAGTTCCTCGGCCTGATCGGGACCGCGTGGGGCGTAAACCGGGTTCGCCATCGAGAGCGATGCGTACTGGCGGATCGCATCGCTGAGCGACTTCGAGCGTTCGGCATCGAAGCCGTAGCGATTCCAGATCCCCTCGCGGCTCTGTTCGATATGCTCGTTGCGGAACGGGCCGAAGCCATATTCGGGGTCGCTCAGCATATCCGCACTGCGCGTCGGTCCGGCGAGTTCCGCCAGGAAGTCGAACGCCGCTTCGGGATTCGTGCAACCCTTCCGTACTCCACCCACCCAACCGCCACCGCCGAAATACGGCACGAAGTTGACGCCGCGCACGCGGTCGGTGGGAAGTTTTTCCGCACCCGCGTTATCGAAAAAGTAACGCGTACCCGGCAGCATCGTCAGCGACAAATTCGTCGGTGCGGCCCCGCCCGTTCGCGGCACGCGGCCGAGTTCCCCGAGCGACAGTAATGCCAGCGTGGCGGTGCCTTTTACGAGGGCGTCGCCCGGTTCGGTGGAAGGCGTACGGCAGCGTTGCATCCGCTTCATCCAGCGCGCCGCCGCCAGGAACGACGGGGCCGTCAACCGGGGTTTGCCCGTTTCGACATCGTGGTGAAAGGAAAGTATCTGCGTGTCGGTCGGGTGGGCCGGATCGCTCTTTTGCGATAGGCCGCTGATCGCGAAGGCGGGGCGGTCGTAGCAGGCCGCGATCATGTGGAACTCGCGGAGTGCGAGTGCCGGTTCGGGGTTCGGCATCGGCAGGCTGGTGCCGAAACGGTCGGCGAAGAACTCTGCGATGTCGGCGAATTCTTCCCAGGTGGCAGGCGCGGCCAACGGACGAGCGTACTTCGCTAAATACGCCGCTTTCGTGGCGACATCGTCGAAGCGATCGGCCCGATAGACGACGACGTAAGCTTCGCCCGCCAGCGGCACGGCGCGGATATCGCCGCCCCAGCCGCACAATCGTTCTCGATAAACCGACATCGTTCGCGTCCACTGACCCGGATGATCGGTGGCCTGGATTGCGGCACCGATTGGCAGAAATTCGTCGCGAACGGTCATCGCGCCGACTGCGGCGGGGCGTATAATTTGAATGTCCGCTTCCGTGGCGTTCGCTGCGAGTTTCACGGTGCCACCCGTACGGGCCGACCAACCCGTGGCTTGCCTCAAAAGCTCTTTGGCCAATGCGGTATCGGGGCAAGCGAGCGTCAGCGAGGCGGCCGCGAACGGTTGCTTACCGGTGCCGGGAGTCGGGGTCGGCGGTACCCCCGAATCGCAGCCCAACAGCGCGAGGCAAATCCCCGCTAAGGCCAGGGCGTGCGTTAGCGTTCGTCGGGTGGTAAACTCGCCGTAACCGGAAAGTTCCCCGTAAGTGGTAGATTTTTCTTGCACGAAGTGGTACCCGTGAATTAGTATGATTAAAGTAAGTCGGACGGTTCGCCCGAATCAGTGTATTGGTGAGTCGCAAAACCATCTCTGCGGCGATTCGTCTCTTTCGAGCGATTTTGTCGACATTGTTTCAAATTCCGTCTTTGGTGTCGCCAATGGCTCTCGGTTCCGTGGAACGCTTTGTCAAAAGTTAGGCATCGTATGGAAGGAACAACGCGATGAATATCAGCTTAGTCGTGGCTGCCGGCGTTCACCAGGGGAAAGTCATTCCCGTGGCATCGGCCCAATTTATTATTGGCCGTGACCCGACTTGTCAGCTGCGCCCTGCCAGCCAGGCGATCAGCAAACAACATTGCTCCGTGCTGCAACGCGACGACAAAGTCTTCGTCAAAGATTACGGCAGTACGAACGGCACGTTTATCAACGACGAGCAACTCACACCGAATGCCGAACGCGAAGTCAAAGCCGGGGATCGCATTCGCCTCGGGCCGCTCGATTTTAGCATTCAAATCGTTTCGCCGCGCCCATCGGATTCGACGCCGATCCCCGACTCCTTGAAGGCCTTGGACAGTGGCACGATGAAAGGCTTGCAAGCGGCCATCGGCGTGAAGCCCGGTTCGCAAGTCGCACAGAAGCCCGCGCCGATACCGGCACCGAAGCCCGAACCGATACCGGCCGCGACTTCCAAAACCGCATCCGATGGCGGTCCGGAAAGCGACGACAATATCGCCGCGATGCTCCTCGGCTTGGACGACGATTCCCCGTCAGCCAGCGTCCCGGAAGGCAGCACCGTTTTTGAAATGAAAGCCGTCAACCCCGATGGCAGCCCGAAACCAGCAGTCGTCGCCGACCCGAAGGCCAAAAAGGCCGTGATTACCCAAGAAGAATCGTCGAGCGCCGCCAGCGACATCCTGCGAAAGTACCTCCGCCGCCCGCGCTGAACGACGAAAAGCCGAATGCTCCACCCACGGGATCCTCCGTGGGTGTTTTCGTTTGCAGATTGCGGGATGCATTTCCGAGCCACCGGGTGAATCGCGATACTTACGAATTGCGCAATCCCCGCGTAGCTTACTTTTCGTCGATCAGATTCTCGAACCAATCGTGCGCCTCTTCGGGATCCCATTCGCCGGAGATCTTCATTCGGACGAGTTGGCCGACAGTTTCGTACTCTTTGGAACTCTCGTTCGCGGCAATCTTGAGTACGAATGGCTCGACGGCGGGGAGGTGATCTTTAATCTTCTTCCATAGCTCGATGTTCGTGAAATCTTGCAGTTTCTTTTGGCTCGTGCCCGTCAGTTCGACATCGACTTGGAAGCGATCTTCGACGAGGCGAATCCGTGCGACGATCAGCTCGATGCCGTACTGCGAGAGCGCGTCGCCCTCGGGGAACGTCCAGCGCCCCGTGGCGACGAACGTGGCGAACGGTCGGTTCGTATCGAGCGGGTCGGGAAGTGCGCCGAGGAGCTTGTCGGACGCCGTCGCGGGCGGTTTTTTCTGTGCGGATCGTTGGGCCATCGCGACTAACGAAGCGCCATCGCTTCCCAGGGCGTAGGCGCGTTCGCCGATGACCGTGGCAATGACTCGTTGATTTTTCGGCGAAACGAACGAGTAGCACTTCAGTCCGTCGATCGTCTTCGGTGCCAAGGTACGATCGAGTTCGGCGATCCAGTTCGCGTTCAGGAAATCGCCTTCCGCGATGGCATACTGTCGCGAACCGAAACCGGTGTCGCTCGCAATGGCGTACGTGATCCGCTCGCACTTTCGCACGTCGAAACGGTAGCGCGACGTGAGTGCGTTGATCGCGGCCACCGATTTGGGCTTGATCGCCTGCTTCCATTTATTCATGTACGCTTCGGGGTGGATCACCATTGCGGCCGTCGCGCCGTCGGGTAGATTCCACGATGCCGGTACCAAGTTGCCCTTCGCGGGTTCAACCGCAACGGGTTTCGTCGCCACCGGAATCGGCTGCGTCGTTTCGGGTGGCTTCGAGCTTGGCTTCAACACGACGACCGTACCGACGATTAAGAGCAACACTGCGCCGCCGATCGCGGCGAACGTCGGCAGTTGGCTCTTCGGCTTCAGCTTCCGCACGGGAACGGTCTTGGCCTTCAATGGTCGATTCCGTCGCGTTTCCTTGGAATCGTCGGCATCCGAATTCGTCGTAGCCCCTGCCACGGTCGTCGAGATCGTTCCGGAACTGTGGTCGAGGTGCCGCGGCTTCGGGATGCGAACCGCGTTCGCCGCAGGAAGGTTGCCGTCCGAATGTTCGGGGACTGCCACGACGCGAATCGGCTTGGCGGCCTTCCGCGAACGCATCGGCGCGGTCACGATTTCGGCTTCGGAAATGTTCGCTGCATTCACCGCCAACGTGACGACCGTGGTGCCATCGGGTACGCTCGCACCGCCCGTTGCGGCGGGCGTGGCGTAAACGTACGCTTCGCCTTGGAGCGACATTTCCGGTTCGGGAGCCGCATCGGGCGTGAATCGAGCGAGTTGGGCCGCGACCTCGGTGCAGGTCTGAATGCGGTCTTCGGGCTTCTTGGCTAGCAGTTTATCGACGATCCGAATGAGGTCGTACGGCACGTCGGGCCGGAGTTTCCGCAGGTCCGGCGGCGCGTCGAGTTGATGGCGAAGTAGCTTGTCGATCGGCGAACCGTCGGGGAATGGCGGGCGACCGGCGAGGAGGTAAAAGAGCGTGCAGCCGAGGCTGTAAATGTCCGCGCGGGCATCGACCGTGCTCGAGTTCTTCGCTTGTTCGGGCGACATATAATCGGGCGTGCCCACTACGGTGCCATCGCGGGTCAGTTCCGTGCGAGAGACATCGTCGTCGTCGCTGAGCGACCGAATCAGGCCCATGTCGAGGATTTTGACGTGCGCCACCCCGCCCGTATTGGGCAGCGCGCGTTCGCCGGAAACGAGCAAGTTCGACGGCTTAATATCGCGGTGAACGAACTCGCGATCGTGCGCGTGTTGCAACCCGAGCGCCGTCTGTCGAGCGTACTCGGCGGCTTCGCAATAATGGAGTTGGCCGAATTCCTTGACGAGTCGCGCCAAGTCCGACCCGTTGACGAACTCCATCGCCATATAGTGGCGACCGCCGGCTTCATCGGCATTGTGGAGCGATACGATGTTCGGGTGGTTGAGCGTCGCCGCGGCGGCGGCTTCCCGTTTGTAGCGCCGCATGACGGTCTTATTCGACAATAAATGCGGACGCACGACCTTCAACGCCACGACGAGGCCGACCTTTAGCTGAATCGCCTTGTAAACCTTGCCCATCCCGCCTTCACCGATCTTGTCCATCACCAGATACGGACCGATTAAAATTTCGACGATGCGGCTAATGCGGACTTTCTTCGACTGGTAAGCCGTGAGCAGGCCCGCCGCACGGAGCCGCTCGGAGAGCACGACGGGATTGGCCAGAATATCGGGCGGAATGTCGTCGAGAGCAACGAGTTGCGCTGGGGAATAGAGGCCGCAATCGCGGATCGCTTGAATGAGGTGTTCGGGAGTATTCCAATCCATCGTGGGCCACAGAGGTCTAGGAGAACGGCCTGCCGTCGGTTGATTTGATGACGGTAATCTGATTGTACTTCTGAAAACCAAAGCTGCGCGCGAAAAATCGAACGCGGCGCCCAGTTCGTTGGCACGAAGGAGCTACACTCAGCGCTATGGACCGGAAACCTGTCTCCATCGGAGTGGCTGTTTTGTCGCGAATCGTGCGTTCCGAAGTCGTTTTCTTCCTGCTGGCGTGGCCGATTCTTGCCGTCCTGTGCCGGGCACGCGCGTTCGTCGATCCCGGCACGTTCTGGCACATTCGCGTCGGCGATCTCATCCGCAAACGCGGCTTCATGACCACCGACCCGTTCACGTTTCCTTTTGAAGGCAAAACTTGGATCCCGCAACAGTGGGGCGGCGAGGTCGTCATGTCCGCGATTCACTCGGTACTCGGTTTCGACGGTCTGCTGTTGGGTATGACGGTAATGCTCGCGGGGCTATTCGCGTGGGTATTCCATCGGCTGCTCGTCGGCGGGATGGGCTGGCCGTTGGCGGGCATCGTATCGTCACTTGGCATGATGGCGGCGGGGTTCCATTTCTACGCCCGCCCGCACCTCATCACCATCGCGTTCATGGCCATCGTCGCGGGGTTCCTCGTCGATTTCGATCGCGGCAAGATCGGGCGAGGGCGGATGTTATTGTTAATTCCGCTGCATCTCGTTTGGACGAATATCCACGGCGGGATGCTCGGCGGCGTGGCGACGCTCGCACTCGCTGGCATCGGTTGGGCGGTCCTTCGCAGTATGAGTCGTAGTGTGTTGCTCGCCTATTTCGGCATCGTGGCGTTGTGCGCAGTGACGATGTTCGCGAACCCGTTTGGCCTCGAAATGCAGCGAACGTGGTTCCGCATCGTCGGCTCGGGCGCGATGGCGCAGTACGTCGACGAACACACGATGCTCAATCCACAACGGCCCGGCGATCGAGCGGTGCTGGCGTTCGCAGTCGTGTATCTTATCGTGTTGTTCGGTGCAAAGCGGCAAGATTTTCGCATCACGTGGCTGTTGCCGCTCGTCTGGTTCGTGCTCACGATCAAGAGCATTCGGCAGGGGCCGTTGTTCGTGGTGGTCGGTACCGTCCTGCTCGCCGACATTTGGCCGCACACCTTCTGGCACCGATATTTATGCCGAAAAGGCGACACGTTAGCACGCGATCTCGCCACACCCTTACGACCCTTCACGTGGCACGCATGGCTACTGCCGATGATCGCGGTAACGACGGTGATTGGGCTGCAATCGTACTGCGGCATCGGCCTGGCACAACTCGATCCGTCACAGGTGCCGGTGACGCTGATCGAACCGCTGCAAAACTACGCTGCCACCGTGCCAGTCGGCACGCGCATTTACAACGATGCCAACCTCGGCGGTTTCGTAATCTATCACGCGCCGAAGCTCAAAATCTTCATGGACGACCGCTTCGAGTTGTGCGGCGATGCCTGGTTGATGAACTACGTCGAAACGATTCGCGACCACCCGGAGCGATTCGAGGATTGGTACCGAGAGTACCATTTTGAAGTCGCAATCGTCGCGGCATCGACGCCGATGTTGCCATTGGAACAATCGATGCGAGACTCGGGCCACTGGCGCGAAATGGCCCGCGACCGCACCGCCGCGATGTATCGCCGAATCGATTTCGTTCGCACGCCGCAATAGGTGGTCGAACCTATTGCCGATGCACATGCTCATTGTGGTTGGTCTACGTGGCACTGAGCCGCAGAAGGGAGGTTGCGATGATACGCGATGGCATACGACTCCCTCCCGTAGCTCAGTGGCAGAGCGCCGGCCTTATAAGCCGTCGGTCGCGGGTTCAAATCCCGTCGGGAGGACTCATCGATTCCCTCGCTAGCGCGTCGGGCTAACAAATCTCGCCACTCATCACTCACCACTCGCCACTCCTCACATACAATTCGCGGGAAGGAGATTCTGCTATGCCTGCGCGACCGATTATCGGTATCCCGATGCAGACGCAAAGCTCGTCCGATGCGTTTTGGGTGATGCGGAAGCCGTACATCGACGCGCTCCGGAATGCCGGTGCGATCCCGTGGATTATTCCCCTCCTTTCCGACGACCCGGAGACACTTCGCGAGATTTTCGACCGGCTCGATGGCCTGTTCCTGGCGGGCGGTGCGGATGTCAGCCCGGCGCGATATGGCGAAAACGCGAAGCCGTACCTCGGTGCGACGGACCCCGAGCGCGATGCGGTTGAGACGGCGCTCGTTCGGATGTCGCTCGATGCCCGGCTGCCAATATTTGCGGTCTGCCGGGGGCTGCAATTGCTGAACGTGGCATGTGGCGGATCGCTGCATCAGGACATTCGCGAGGAAGTGCCCGCCGCGATCAAACACGATTACTTCGCCGCCGATCTGCACATCCGCACCGCGTGTGTTCACGAGATTGCGGTGAAGGCGGGGACGCGAATTGCCGACATTTTCGGCTCGGCTTCGCTATCCGTAAACAGTATGCACCATCAGGCGATCAAGGAACTCGCGCCGAACCTGACCGCGTCGGCGTTTGCTCCCGATGGCATCATCGAAGCGATCGAAGCCAAGGCGTCGTTCGCAATCGGCGTGCAGTGGCACCCGGAAGAACTCGCCGCCACCGACCCCGCAATGCGACGATTGTTTCAGGCGTTCACCGCCGCCGCGACGGAAGGAATGGGGCCGTGATCGACGACGCGATTCGGGCCTATCACGACATCATTTCAAGCGGGCCGACCGCCGCGAACACGCACGAATCGCTGATGGCCGCGCTGACGCAACGCAACCTCTGCTTCGGCACCCGCCCGATCTGCTCGGTGTTACGCCCGCGATTTCTGACCGCTTTTCAAAGCGAATATCTTCAGTCTCGTACGTCGATCATTTCGCGCGCCTTCCGCAAAATGCACGACCGCGCGATGCGCGATCGCCCGTTCCTGAAGCAGTTCGGCGTCCACGACTGGGAAGAGGAACTCTTCGCGCACGAACCCGGTTACGACTCGCCGAACCCGATCGCGCGGTTCGATGGATTCTTCAGCCGCGAAGGGCGATTGCGCTTCGTCGAACTCAATTCGCAGTCCCCCGCCGGCGCGGGTTACACCGATGCACTCGCGATCGTGTTCGCCGAATTGCCTGCGTTTCAAGAGTTCCAGCAATCGTACGCTGTTACTGCGCTGCCATGTTTGGGCGAACTGACGGCGGCGCTCCTCGACTGTTACCGCCAGTGGAGCGGCAACGGCGAGCCGCCGCGGATCGCGATTGTCGACTGGGCGAACGTGCCGACGCAGGCCGAGTTCGTGCTGTTCGCGGAGGCATTGCAGGCGCAAGGTTTCGAGACGTGCATCGCCGACCCGCGCGAACTCGATTACTACAACGGCACGCTGCGCGCGAATGGACGGCGGGTGAATCTAGTTTACCGGCGAATATTGTTGCGCGATCTCATCGACGAATGCGGTTTGAACCACCCGCTCATTCGCGCCGTGCGGGAGGGGGCGGCGTGTATGGTCAACCCGTTCCGCTGCAAAGTCCTCGGCAAGAAAGCCGCGTTCGCCGTCGCCACCGACGACCGCAATGCGGCGATGTTTACCCCCGAAGAAAACGCAGCGATCCGCGAGCACATCCCGTGGACGCGGATCGTCGCCGACCGGATTACGACGCACGACGGGCTTCACGTCGACCTACTGCCGTACATCGTCGATAACAAGGATCGCCTGGTTTTGAAGCCGAATAACGCGCACGGCGGCAAGCAGATCGTCCTCGGCTGGAACACCGACGCCGCGACTTGGGCGAAATGTTTGAGCCTCGCGCAAAGCGAAGGCCACGTCGTGCAGGAGCGCGTCGATGTGGCCACGGAGCCGTATCCATCGTTCGATACGGGCCGGTTGAACATCCACGAACGCTGGGTCGATACGAATCCGTTCGTGGCAAATGGCCACGCCTTCGGTGGCTGCCTGACGCGGCTCTCGACCGAGCCGCTCGTCAACGTCCTCACCGGTGGAGGAGTGGTGCCGACATTCGTCGTCGCGAAGCGGGTTTAGTTGGCAACGTCTGCATCTACTCGAAACTCACTGCCAGATTCGGCAACGATTTTCGCAACTCGTCGCCTGCCGCTTTCGTCACTTTTGTTTTCAAGAAGGTGGCGCGTTTCAACGTAGTCGTGCGGGCCAGTTCCTTCGCGCCATCGTTACTGATGAGTGCGTTCTCGATGTGAATTTCTTCGAGCTTCGGCAACGTCGAAAGGAACTTCAACCCGGCATCGGTGATTTGCGTTTCGATGAGCGTCAGCTTCTTCAACGCGGTCAGCGTTGCGACGCGGCGTAGGCCTGCGTCGTCGATGCTTTTGCCGCCGAGCGTGAGGTCTTCGAGCGTTGTCGGAAGCGCATCGGCGGTCTTGCCGGTGATGTCGCATTTCGCCAAAACGAGTCGTCGCAGCGTCTTCCTCGCACTCAGGAATTTGAGGCCGTCGTCGCTGATGGCAGTGCCCGTCAGGTCGAGGTCCGCGAGCTTCGGCAACGTCGCCAGCACTTTCAGTCCGTCGTCGTTCACGGGGCAAAACGCCAGGTCGAGTGTGTCGAGTTCGGCGAGTGCGGACCAATTCAGCCCCGCAAGCGTCACCTTCGTTTCGGTCAAACTCAGTCGCCGTAGCGATGTCAGCGCGAGTTCCTTCGCGACGGAATCATCGACTGGCGCACCGTGCAGCGTCAATTTGCGAAGCATTTTCCGTTTCGATAATGCGGCGATTCCCGTTGCCGTCACGGGCGATCCATCGAGGATGAGTTCTTCGAGGTCGGCGAGTTTCGCAAGATGCACGAACCCCGCATCGCTGAACTTCGCCCGGCTCAGGTTAACGGCTTTCACCGTCGGCAGGTGGGTCAGTTGCGCTAAAAACGCATCGGTATCTTGCGTGTCTTCTAGGCCCAGGTAACGAAGTGCGGTCAGTGCGGTCAGCTTGCTGGCATCGACGGCCTTCACCGATTTCCCCGCAAATACCACGCTGATAATCGGCTCGCCTCGCGCGCTCGCATCTTGCACGGCCCGCCCGCCGACCGACTCGACGTACTTCACCGCCTCCGCCTCGGCCTTCGGGTCGCGAACCGCCGGTGCAGGCTTCTGCTCCGATTTCGGCTTCTCCGGCGACTGCGCAAACAACACGACACAACCGAGAACGACGACGACGAGTGCGGTGAATCGTTGCATTAATAATCCTGCCGTTTCAGGCTTAGAATCAGTTCTTTCATCTGATTCGCCGATGCGTAACGTTCCGTTGGCTCTTTGGAAATCGACTTTAGCAAGAACGCGGCGAGGTCGTCGCCGACGGCGGGGTTGAGTTCCTTCGGATGGCGGGGCGGCGTGTTCAGACGCCGGCGCAGGTTCTCTTCGGACGATGGACTACGCTCCCACGGCAACGCGCCGGTGAAGACTTCAAATGCCGTTACGCCGAGCGCGAAGAGATCGACGCGGTGATCGGTGCTGCGTCGCTTGATGATTTCCGGCGCGAGAATATCCATCGTGCCGGTGCGGTTACCCGGCTGGCAGAACGGCGGCGTGTACGGGATCGTAAGGCCGAAGTCGATCAACTTGACGACGCCTTCTTTGTCCACCATCACGTTACGCGGGCAGAGGTCGCGGTGGAGGAACTTCAAATCGTGCATGTACTGTATGGCATCGCAAAGCTGCACCAGGTAGTTGACGCGGTTGCCGTTGAGTTGCAGATTCTTCGTCTCGACGAGGTAGTTCAAGCCCAAGCCTTCGATCCACTCCATCACGAGGTACGGTTCGCCCTGGAGCGTCACGCCGAACTCGTACGTGCGAACGCAGTTGACGTGGCTAATCGCCGAACAGATTGCACCTTCGGTCGGCTTGACCAACCCGAGCGAAGTGAAGCGGCTCTCGAATTTCTGCGTCTTCACTTTATCGAGTAACTTCAAGCAAACGGTTCGCCCGAGTGTCTTGTCGAACGCCTTGTAAACCTTCGACATGCTCCCCTGGCCGGTACGACCGCTCAGTTCCCAGCGTTTGGCGAGGTCCGCCTTCTTCATGCCCTTGGTGTTAGCCTGGGGCGCGCGTTTTTTGTTTTTGCCAGTCAGGAAGTCGAACAGACCCACGATAACTCCTCCGCTGCGTTCGGACATGTGCTGCTAGTTTACTATATCTCGTCGCGGGGCGCGTTTTTAACGCCTCCAATTCGAGTTTTGGCGCGCGGTTTCACGACTGGGGAGGCAGCCAGCCGCGGGAACGCAGCCCGAAGTTTTTTGAATGGCGAGCGTTCGCTGCGTGCGACAACGTATAATGTTGCGCCGTACACCTTGCGATGATGGCCGTGTTATCCCCATAATTGGAGGTGTTGGCGTCGCCTGATTTTTCGTTACCGTGCGAGGTGGGCAATGTTTCAATCGATCGTTCGCATGATGCTGGCCGTTGCGCTACTCACCGCGAGTTTGCCGTTCGCGTCGGCGTGCCCGTTCTGTTCGGTGCAAGGACAGACGCTATCCGGCGAAGTCAACCAAGCCGACTTCATCGTTGCGGGGGAACTCAAAAACCCGAAGCGCGATGCGACGGACATCACCAAAGGTTCGACCGAGTTGCACATTACCGACTACGTGAAGACGCACCCGTACCTCGCCGACAAGAAAATCCTGATGCTCCCGCGCTACGTGGACATCGCGGCGGGGGAATCGCGGTACCTCGTGTTCTGCTCGGTGTACGCGAACAACATCGATTTCACCGTCTCGGCCGTGGCATCGACGGCGATCCTCGGTAACTTGTCGCGCTACACGCTCGACCCGTATCGCGGCGAGCCGGTGAAGGCGGAAAGCAAACTGCCGGAGTACCTGAAGGGCGCTCTCGCCGTTCGCGAAAAGGACGCGGTCAGCAAGCTGAATTACTTCTTCCGCCATCTCGATTCGGCCGACACCGTGATCGCTGCCGACGCATTCATGGAGTTCGGCAACGCGGACTACAAGGACATTCGCACGGCCGCCGAGAAACTTCCGCCCGATACGCTGATCGCTTGGTTGAAGAACCCGCAAACCCCCGCGTCGCGGTTCGGGGTGTACGGCATGATGCTCGGCCACTGCGGCAAGAAAGAACACGCGCAAGAGATTCGTGCGTTGCTCGACGACGCGAACAAGGTGTACAGCAGCGGGCTGGACGGCCTGCTCGCCGGGTACATCATGCTCGACCCCAAGGCGGGGTGGCAGTATTTGACGGGGATGCTCAACGACGACAAGAAAGAGTTCCCGCTACGCTACGCCGGGCTGAAAGTCTTGCGGTTCTTCTGGGAGTCGCGCAGCGATGTGATTAGCCGCGATGAAGTGCTGAGCGGCATGAAACTGCTCGTTTCGCAGTCTGATATTGCCGATCTGCCGATCGAAGACTTACGCAAATGGGAACGGTGGGACGCCGCCGACTTCGTGATCGCCACGGGCAAACGCGAGTCGCACCAGTCGATCCCCATCGTGCGCCGTTCGGTGCTTCGCTTCGCGATCACGGCTTCGCCGAAATCGAAAATCGCAACCGAATACGTGGCCGATGCTCGACGGATCGATGCCGACCGCGTTAAGATGGTCGAAGAAATGTTGAGCGACGAGAAACCGAAACCCGCGGCCGCCGTCAAGCCAATGGCGTTATTGCCGAAGAAGTAAACGAGGTGCCCGTGGTTCCGCTCGTCGTGTCGATCGCGAGTTTGCTGTGTGCAGCCGAGCCGGGTGGGGCGTCGGTCGATGAAACCGTCATCTCGCGTTTGATCGAGGCACTCAAGGACAGCGACACCGACGTGCGGCAAAATCTCGCGGCCGCATTAGCCACGATCGGCACGCCGACGGTCGAACCGCTGATCGCGGCATTGAAGGATAAAATCACCGAGCGCCGTGCGGGTGCGGCATATACTCTCGGCATGATCGGGCGACCGGCACGAGCCGCATTGCCCACGCTACTCGACCTCCTGAAAGACGACGATGTCGGCGTGCGACGGCAAGCCTCGTACGCGATTAGCCGTATCGTTCCCGCCAGCCCCGAAGCCCCTAAGTCGATCGCGGGAGCCAACCGATGATCCGCCAGTTGCTCGCTCTGTTGACGATGGCCATTCTGTTCGCGGCCCCCGCATTCGCCGTCGTGCAGAATCCGGCACCAGCCGATCCGCCCGTGAGCGATGCAGACATTAAAGCGTTGGCAACAAAGCTACAGGCACTGGCGTTGGCGCAAAACCCCCAGGTGCAAAAGCAGATTCAAGATTGGCTGCAAAACGGCGGCCAGATGCCGAACAATCTGCCGCAACAAGCCCCGCCACAATTTCCGCCGATGAACCCGGAACCGCAGCCATTTCCACCGAACCGCGAACCGCGGTTTTTTCCGGACAATATGCCTCGCCCACAACCGAGGCCGCAACTTCCCGGCAACAGGAATCCGGGGCAGATGCCGCAACTGCCGCAGAACTTCGACCCGTTCAATAATCCGTTGCCGAACCCGAATGCCTTCGGTGGCAAAAACACCGACATCAACGGTTTCGTGCAGTTCTGGGAGAAAAACTTCGGGCCACTCGACCAAACGCCCGAGTTGAAGAACGCCCTTCTGGACCTCATGAATAGCGCGGAGGGTCAAGACTTCGGCAAAGACCTCTTCAATGGCATGGATGGCAAAGGCGGTGCGGGCGATGACTTCAAGGGTTTCGGAGATTGGTTCGACGGCAACTTCGGTAGCGGCGACTGGAAGTTACCCGATCTCGGTTTGAAGGATTGGTTCCCGAAGAACAACAACGCGGGCGTCGCGAAAGGCGGCGGCGATGGCTGGGGCGGGTTCAAACTCGGCGACTGGTCGATCGGTTCCGGCGAAGGCGGCGCGGGAACGTGGCTACCGGTGATCTTGTTCGTGGCGATTCTGGTCGTGGCACTGATCGCGTGGCGTTTCTGGCCGGGTGGGGAATCGAAGGAGCGGAGCGTCGCTTCGGCGGTGCAACGGCTCGGTGCGTGGCCCGTCGATCCGCGGACGATTGCCGACCGCGAATCGCTCGTCCGCGCGTTCGAGTATCTGTCGGTGTTGCTGTGCGGGAACGCGGCGCGGGTCTGGAATCACCACACGATTGCGGCGGCGTTGCGGGCGAAGGTGCCAGAATCCGAAGCCTATGCAGACGAATTGGCGCACCTCTACGAGTTGGCCAGATATACCTCGGTGGGCGAGCCACTACCGGTGACGGCGCTCGCCGACGCCCGCCGTTGCCTCTGCCAACTCGCGGGAGTGACACCCGCATGACAGCCTTCCGTTTCCTGATCGGGATCGCACTCGCATTCGCTGTCAGCCCAATCGCAATCGCGCAAGACGAAGCGAAACCGCAAGCCGCGATACCGGCGAATGGCACCGAAATCCTGCGGGCTTTGTTGAAGTTTCAGAAGCTGGTTCCGCAAGAGAATTTCGACCCGTTCGACCCCGCACCGGGTGATCTGGTCGTGGTGCTGATTGGGAATCGATTCGACCGGATGCAAGTTTTCGCACAGAACGTGCTCAGAAACGACGGTGCCGTTTTCATCGCGACGAACGAAAACATCGAGTTAAGGAACTTTTTCCCGGCGATCAACAACATCAATCGCACCGCGACGGTTACTGGACAGGACGTGGAATGCACCCGGCCACGCCGCTGCTTTCGCGGGGATGCGAACTCGCCATTCGCGACGATTCTGCCACCACCTATCCCCGAACTGGCTGCGCTCATCAAAACATCGCGTGTGGTCGCACACCGGCCATCCGCGTTGTTGCGGAACGTCGTGAACAACCAATATCTCAGCCACACGTTGGCCGAATTCCCGGGTAATTCGCGATACCGGGGCGGCGCAGAACTCGAAGACGGTGCGGCCATCGCGGCGATGACGGACCCCGCGCAGTTCGGCAAAGCGGTCGTGGTGGCCGACGTCGGGATGTTCTCGAATCAGATGATGATCGCCAACGAACCCGCTCGGCCCGATGGCGGCGACACCGGAACCGACAACTTCGTGTTCAGCTATTTTCTCACATCGTACCTCGCCACGAAGCGCGACGGCACGAAACGCACGCGGGTGTTGTTCGTCGAAAATGGCAAAATCGTAACCGACTTCGACCGCGTGAAACTCGATGCGGGTAACCCGTTCCCCGGTGGTATCCCGCCGATTCCGATGCCGCGACTCGACAAGATTCTCGAAATGATCGAGAACAAACTCAACGATGGTATCGAGAAACTTCAAGACGAAGGCTTGCCCGAAGCCATTATCACGAAAGATAAGAGCGGTACGCTGTTCGCCCGCATCGTCGAATTTGCCACCGTAATCCTCGGCATTGCCGCACTCAGCTATCTGTACCGTCGCATGTGGAGCGGACGCACGAGAGCCGATTTCGTGCCGTCGCCGAAGATCGAACTCGATGGCTCCGGCCCGCTCGTTTTGCGAAAGCGCAGTGCGCTCGCTACGGGAAATATCCGCGAGCCGCTACGCGATCACCTGCGTGCGTTGTTCCAGCAATGGGGCATACCGGACGATGCGCAACCCGCACAACTGCCGCCGATCGGCACCGATCAGCCGCGCGGCGGCAAGGCGAAATTGTTACGCGCCCTGAACGAATTGTGGACGATCGCATACGGTGAGAAAGCGACCGCGATTGCCCCAGCGAGGTGGCGCGACCTGCAAGAGTCGGTCGTGTACGTGGCGCGCGAGGCCGAGACGGGCAGTTGGAAGTTTCTACCGAACGGGAGCGATGCGTGAGCGAACTACTGGAAATCGTGCCCGTCATTCTACCCGACGGCGACGATCCCACGTCGATCGCGAAGTCACTCGCCAAGCAAGCGAGCGACTTGGGGCGGAAAGTCGCAGCCGAAGTCGCGAAGGTCGTCGTCGGCGCGAACCACGTCACCGAGCAACTCCTGATCGCGATGATCGCCAGCGGCCATGTCCTGCTCGAAGGCGTGCCCGGCGTTGCGAAAACGACGCTCTCGAAAGTCTTCGCCAAGCTGCTCGGTTGCCAGTATCAGCGGATTCAATTCACGCCGGACTTACTGCCGTCGGACATCACCGGCACGTCGATCTACGACCGCAACAAGAACGATTTCATCTTGCGCCAAGGGCCGATCTTCACGCAGGTTCTGCTCGCCGATGAGATCAACCGCGCCCCCGCGAAAACGCAAGCGGCACTGCTAGAGGCGATGCAAGAGTATCAAGTGACGGTCGACGGGCAGACGCTGTTACTGCCGCGGCCGTTCCTCGTGCTTGCGACCCAAAACCCGATCGAGCAAGAAGGCGTGTACCGCCTACCCGAAGCCCAACTCGACCGCTTTCTGTTACGCATCGAGATGGGCTACCCCGGTTACGATCACGAAGTCGACTTGCTCAAACTGCACGGCAAACCGCCCGTGGAAGTCTCGACGCTCTTCGACCCCGCACTCATTCTGTCGCTGCAAAATCGGCTGACATCGGTGTTCGGGCGCGACACGCTGTACCACTACATCGTGCAAATTGCCGAGGCAACCCGCGAACACCCCGACGTCGCGCTCGGGGCCAGCCCCCGTGCGGCAATCTCCATGATGCGCTGTGCGCGGGCGCGGGCCGTGTTGCGCGGCAACCACTACTTCACCCATGCTGACGTGCAAGCCGTGGCGATGGGCGTACTCGGCCACCGGATTATCCTGCGTCCCGAAGCCGAAATCGAAGGCCGCGAGGTCAGCGATGTGGTGAAGGACGTACTAGCCGAAGTGAAAGTGCTCGAAACCGCGTAGCGGATAGACTTTTCGTGCCAGCAAGGCGAACCCTCAAAGGCAACTCAGTGAAGGATTTCCTCATCGGTGTTTTCCTTTTCGTGTATTTCGTGTGATTCGTGGTGAATTCGGGGCTGGCAGGATAACGTGTTGCGTTTTGTGAGTTTCCCTCGCTTGCGCGTCGGGCTGACAATACCGTTCAAACTGGAAGCCACCGCGTCAGAAGTCTCACGACTTCCGCTACATCGTAAAAAAACGCCGCGATGTGCTTGCCCGAACGGGGTTGCGCGGGATATACTTCTTTTAAGTCGTTAGCGACTCCCGCCGGTCGGGGTTACCTTCAACCTCCTCCAACATCTGTTTCCCGGTTCTCTCTGTTGAGGAGGTTTCTCGCATGTTCGCATTTTTACCTGGCGTTGGGCCACAAGAGATTCTGCTTCTGGTGCTGCTCGGCGTGCTGCTGTTCGGCCGCAAGCTACCGGAAATCGGTCGCTCGCTCGGCAAGACCGTCGTCGAGTTCAAGAAGGGCGTCAAAGGCCTCGAAGATGAAGTTTCGACCGATTCGCCCTCGCGTTCGATCGAACCCGAGCCGATCAAGGCCCCTCAACGCATCACCAACACGACGCCAAAATTCGACGATAGCCCCGTGACGAACCTGCCACCAAAAGTGTAAGCTACGGTCTGAGACACGGAGAACGCCCCGGTAGATACCGGGGCGTTCTCGATTATAATCGCGGAGCGAAGTATGGACATCCTTGAATGCTTCGGGAAGCGAGTGCGTGAGCGAAGAGTAGCGATTGGACTTTCGCAAGAAAAGTTCGCCACGAAGTGCGGTCTCGACCGTACCTACATCAGCGGCATTGAGCGCGGCCATCGAAACGTTTCCTTGCGGAACATTCAAACCATCGTCAAAGCACTAGATACCTCGATTTCAGATCTAACGCAGGGGCTATAGGCCCTGGGGTCATAGTCCAGCGTATCCCATTAGCATCAAGTTAAGGAGTTGGGCTTGTAATAAAGCGGAAGTCCTTCCACCATAGGGAGTTATCACACAACCCTCTGGAAGAAGGAACTTCCAA
>JAYVXI010000054.1:0-7682 GCA_043785305.1 Limnoglobus sp.
CGAAGATCGCGAAGATGCCGATGAGATTCGTCAGCGTCGCGCAGACGAACATCACGACGATGAGAAACGCGGTGGCGTTCAGTGTGAGCATGCCGCCCGATTTGGCGAGCGACCGCGCGAAGAACCCGATGAGTATCGGCCTTGCCACGTAGAAGAGAATCGCACTGAAGCCGAGGGTGAGACCGATCATTTTGAGCGTATCGACGATGTCGAAATGCGCCTTCGCCAGTGCCACGACCGAGGCGAGCAAGATCCAGCCGACGGCGTCGTTGATGGCCGCCGCCGTGATGACGATCGCGCCGAGTTGCGTGCGGTTGATGCCCCATTCGATCATCATGCGGCCGAGCACGGGCAGTGCGGTGATCGACATCGCGATGCCGAGAAACAACACGAGGCCGAACGGCGGGACGGGTAACCCCGTGGCCGGGTGCGCTTCGAGGTACGAGTGAATCGCCGGGGCCAACGCTGCCCCCAGAGCGAACGGGAAGATCACGCCGATCAGCGAGATCAACAGTGCGGATCGGCCGTTTTGCTTCAGGTGGTGGAACTCGAACTCCAACCCGACGAGGAACAGCATGAAAATCAGGCCGATTTGCGAAAGCACCGAAAAGATCTTCGGGTACATCGCCGCCGTAATCGGGTCGGGCACGCCTTCGAGGTGCGGCACAAATACGGATGCCGACAGCGCGGGGAACAGTGCGCCGAACAGCGATGGCCCCATCGCGATACCGGCCACGACTTCGCCGACGACCGTCGGCTGCCCGAGCTTGCGCAACAGCATCCCAAACAGGCGGGCCACCAAAATGATGACGATTAACTGAACCAACACGGGCAGCAGCAGATCTTCGATGTTGACTTTGCGAAGGGCGGTCGCAATCGACGCGAGACTCTCTTCGGCGAACAAAATCACAGCAGAAACTCCAAGGAAGCGGGCGGGCACTACCAGTGATTTTAGTCCGCCGCGCCCGCAACGGATGATTTTTCCTCGCAGGCGGGTTGGAACCTACCGCGTCAGTTCGAGTACGGCCCACAACGATGGGTCGTCGGCAAACGGGAAATCCGCGTTTACACTCAGGAACTCGTCGCCGCGTTCGCGGTCGCGCAGGGCGAAGTAGAAGCCCATTCGCGGGTGTTGTTCGGGGTCGTAGCCAGTCAGCGCTCCGACGGGCAAGAACGCTTCCAGCCGGTAACCACCTCTAACCGTGTGGCTGCGGAACGGCACATCGCTAACGGTGCAAAGCGGGGCATCTTGAAGGGCGCGATTGATCTTCGTTTGCGCGAATGCCGGTTCCTCTTTCTCGGTGCCGCCGCCACTCGGTAGAAAGTGAAACTGGTGGCAATAGCGCGTGGCCCGGTGGCTACTGCGGGCGTCGCGCGTGTCGATCCAGAGCGTAAATCCGTCGGAGGTTTTCGGGCGGTCAATGTCCCCTTGCGGTTCCTGCTCCTTACCCGTAACGGTCACTTGCACGCCGATGCCGAACTCGTTCCACGCGAGCCGCACATCGCCGACGCGGCTCGCGCTATCGAGTTCCGCGAACGTCTCGATGCGGGCCGACTCCGGCAGATCGACGATGCCATCGTCGTCGTCGCCCAACGGCATCGCCTTGCAGTATTCGCACGGGTGACAAAGTCGAACGAGAAACCGATTCGGTACGATCGGGGTCAAATGGAAACTCCTCTTCAGCAAAGAGAATGAAAAGCGGGTTACAGCAGCAACAGCGCGGGCGATTGTAGATGCCGTTGCACGGCATTTCCGAAGATCGCGCCGATTGCGCCGTCGACGATGCGATGATCGAACGAGAACGACAGGTACGCGATGTCGGCGGGTTTTAATTGCCCGCGGTCGTCGTAGACGGGGCGCTTGACCAGTTTCCCGAGGCCCAAGATTCCCACTTGTGGATGGTAGATAATCGGCGTCGAGATCAGCCCGCCGATACTGCCAATCGAGGACACCGTGAAGGTGCCGCCTTTCAGATCCTCCGCTTTGACACGCCCGGCCCGACAGTCGTCGCTCAGCCGTTCGATCTCCTTGGCGATACCAGTGACATCGCGTTGGTCGGCATCGCGAATCACCGGCACGATCAACCCACTCGGGGCCGCCACCGCGATGCCGATGTGGTAGCGGTCGTGCATCGTGATTTCTTGCTTCGCATCGTCGAAGGTGCTATTCACGATCGGCACATCGCGCAGCGCCCGTGCGACGGCTTTCACGACGAACGCCAAATACGTCAGTTTCACGCCGGTTTTCGCGAGTGGAGAACGCAACTGCCCGCGTAGGTGAACCAGTTCGGTGAAGTCGCATTCGTCGATGTACGAGTAATGTGGGATGTACTTTTTCGCTTCGACCATCTTCTCGGCGATCTTCTTGCGAAGGCCGACGAGCGGTACGCGCGTGCCCGGTTTGCCGAGGTCGAACGGCGGCATCGCTTGTACCGATGTGGCGGAAGTGATCGTTGCAGCGGTCGGGTTCATCTGCGGGGTGAGGTCGTCGAGCAAGATGCGTCCACCGGGGCCACTGCCGCGAACCTGCGCGAGATCGATGCCGAATTGGCGTGCAATATGCCGCACCGACGGCGCAGCCACCGGCGCGAGTGACCGTGCGGTGTCAGTGGCTGCCAACGGGGCGACAGTCGGCGCAATCGCGATGGGTGTCGTCGAGGGATTTTCGCTTGCGAGTGGTTCGTAACTGAGCACGACTTGCCCGATGGCGATCTTTGCTCCAAGTTGGCCGAGAATCGCGGTGATCGTCCCCGCGAACGGCGCAGGCACCTCCATCGTGGCCTTATCCGACAGGACTTCGAGCAATGCCTGCCCGCGCCGCACCGCCTCGCCGGGCTTCACCAGCCAGCGAACGAGTTCGACTTCGTATAGCCCTTCGCCCATCGGCGGCAGAGGGAAATCCATGGAATGCTCCGGTTGCGGACGGGTGAAGGAATTATAAGAGAAGTGACGACGTTTGCACTATCGCCGTCGCAGTGCGTAGCGAACGAACGAGCCGAGGCCCGCGAACCGATAGGATGGATCGACGTAGTGTTCGATGACGTAAAACGCGAAATAGTACGCTCGGCAGAAGGCCCAAATCGCGATGGCCATCAGCAGCGCGAGTTGCAAATCGGGAAACAGGACCAACGCCATCGCGGTGGCCACGACCCCGAGGAATACGAACAGGCCGAACTTAATCCACAGCAACCGCGTGTTGGTAATGTCGGCGATGGCGCGTCTCCGAAATGAACGACAAGCCCAGGGTTCGACGTCCTCGTCGCACCCTGGGCGAACCTTCCTCGCACGGTCATGTTACTTTGCGTTGTGCGATTGTTTCAGCACGCGGGCCGTCACGATTTGGTAGACTTCTTGTTCGACGGGCTTGACGCCCACGGTGCGAAACATTCGATCCAAATAGGGAACTTGCGACAGTGCCTGCACGTCGACCACCTTCTGGTTGCCGAGGAAAACGAGTGCCGAGTTCCCCTCCGGTAACGCGACGATCGAAGAATTGTACGCGCGGTTGATTGGCGGAGTAACCGTGCCGGTCGGACTCGAATAGTCGGTTTCCATTTTCAGTTGGATCGACTGACCATCGGCAGAAACCGTCGGCGTACAAAGGAATTTCAACCCGACTTCGACGGATTTTGGATCGGTCGGTTCCGTCGCGTTCACGAGCGTGAGCGGTTGGCGATCGGGGATGATTTGGCCGACCATCGCGGTAACCGTTTGGCCATCGATAATGGTCATCGTGGGGGCGGACATCACGCACAGTTGCCTATCGGCCTGCATCAATTTGTAGGCCTTTTCCGCTTCGCACGCCGTCCAGAGTTTGGTCGAAGTCTTGCCCTTCTCGACCCAACCGGCTTTCGCACCGAAACCGACAGGTACGGTGAAGTAGCTCACTTGTATCACCACTTGCCGGTCTTGCATTTTGCGTAAGTTCTCGAGCATCTTCGCGACATCCGCAACGATTTCGGGTGTATTCGTGACGCAAAGACAATCCGAAGCTGCGATGAAATCGAGCTTCCCGGCCCCGCCGTGGCGCTCCCACGATTCCGATTTCACCATCGCCACGATCAGTTTCGTCAGCGTTTTGGCGTTCCCGATCCGAGTGTTTTCTTGTGCGGCCGCGCCAGGAATCAGAATCGGTGCAAATACGAGATCGGCGACTTCAAAGATCCGCGATTGCGGCTTCACCGGCTTGATCGGGATGGCAGTAGAAATGGGAATGGCCATCGGCATGACCGGCGGTGTCACCTGCGCCGATACGGGCAGTGCCAACAGAGTAACCGCGAGCGAGAGAATCGAGAAACGGGTTCGCATGGAAAACGCCTCCGTGGGGGTTTGGGGCGAGTGCCACATAGCAAGTGAGCGAAATACGATCAACCCGAAGTCGTTCGAGCAAAAACTAAAATCTTTCACCACAGAGTCACAGAGAAAGAACGGCATGGTTCAAATCGAATTTCTGTGTTCTCTGTTTTGAACTCTGAACTGTGAACTTACCGGCCTATTTGGCCAAAACCGCCACCACCTGCGGGTGCCGAATCGGCGGAGTTGGGATTGTTGAAGGTATTCAACATTTGTTGCGCCTTGTCCTTGAGGAGTCGCGATTGAAAGTAGGCGCAATCGCCGGTCGTGTTAAACGTTAAGTCGGCCAAGTAGATTTTGAATTCCTTCGTCGCATAACTACTGAAGACTTTCTTGAAGTCGTTCGGCGGTTCGGAGTCGTCGCCTTTACTCAACGGCCCTTCGCTCGTCTGCGTGTACAGGCTTTTTGCGGCTTCTTTATTCGCGCACTGAAGCGCAGCTCCCATCACGACGCCGCGACCGCCGAAGTTGACGAACATGCCGAACATCTTCGATTGCTCGGTCTGGCTGGTGACTTGACTGTGCGAGTCTTTGACGCCTTCACCCAACGATTTGATGTAACCGGAAAGGTCGCCAGTGGCCTGAACCAGCAGCCAAATGTTCCCCTTGGTCACGCGACCGCCGGTCGCTCCGAGCTTCGCACCGAGGGTATTTTCCTTTTGTTTCCGCCCGCCGATACTCGCACGCAGCACGGCATCTTGATTGCCCGCGGCCGTCACCACGATCACCAAGCGATCCGTCGGCGCGTAGACGCAGGCATTAGTCAACAGCCCCGCTTTCCCGGCCAGCTTGGTGTAGGCTTGCCCGTCGATGTTCTGCGCGGCACCGCCGAGCTTCGCGAGCAGCGCCGTCGCATCGAACTTCCTCGCGCTCTTCAAAACGAAAATCTGCCCCGCCGTACCGCCCTCGCGCTTCTTGGAGCTAATCGCGTAGTCGAGAAAGAGACCCGGTTCCACATCGGCCGCCTTTGCAATCTCATCGGCAACCTCTTTAATGGCGACGGCGAGTTGCTTCTCCATCTCGGGTTTATAGCCGGGGTAGCGGTTGATTAAGCCGACGTTTACACCGCGCGTATGGTTGAAATCGCCCGGCACGTACGTCAGAAGATCTTCGATCTTCCCACTCTTGCTGAGTAGCAAATACGCGATCGTACCGATACAGGCAAGGATTACGAAGGCCCCGGCCACCATCATCGCCATGACGGCGACGTTGCTCTTCTTTTTCTTGGCTTTGTACTTCTTCTTTTTGCCCTCGCCACCCGCCTTCGCATCGCTCTTCTTGCCCGATTTCTTCAGCTTGTCGCCGAGCTTCGGCTTGTCGGACTTCTCGGACTTCGGTGCCTTCTCGGACTTGGGTGAAGGCTTGGCCGCCACCGACGACGCCATCGGGGTAAACTGCGTGCCGCACTTCGGGCACTCGACTTCCTCGTCGGCCGCGGGCGTATCGTCGAGACGCAATTTCGCTTGACACTCGGGGCAGCGGGTTTGGTAGGCCATCAGGTGCCACTCCAGGCAAGTCAATCGGATGATTGCGAATGAATGAGGTAGTTATCGCCGTATGCCGTGAGGAAGGCAAGGGAAAAGCTTTCAGCGGATCGCTGACTGCTGACCGCTCCTTCCGGATTTGCTGACCGCTGACCGCCGATCGCGGAAAGCACTTCGCCGTTGCGGCTTGACGAACTCCCCCCGGTGCGTCAGGCTATGGGTTGGGGATTCGTTTCGTCTACCGGAGCGTCGCGATGATTGGCCGCCACATTGTTCGTTTCGCATCGTCGGTTTTGTTGGCGATGGGTGCCGTCGCCTTCGCGCAGGAACCGAAACCGGTTGCCTCGGTGCCCGGCAATTTCCGCAGTTTCGTAGCGACCGACGAACGCTTCGATAAAGGCAGCCTGCGCAACCGTGCGGGTAAGATGCACTGCCTCGTCAGCGATAACGGCTTGTACCCGGTGGTGGCGGTGTTCTCGCGAACGACGCCCGACAAGACCGATGCGGGATTGTCGAAGCTCGTCGCACGCCTCGATAAACTCGTCGTCGATCATCGTGCGGAACGCCTCGGTGCGTTCGTGATTTTCCTGACGCTCGGCAAAGAGTATCCCGAAGACGATCAGCGCGACGTGAAGGCGAAGGCCGCCGCCGACCTGTCGGCACAACTGAAATCGGGCAACGTGCCGTTCGGCGTAGCGGCAGGAAAGTCCGATGCGGTCGCCGCGTGGGAGATTCAAGATGCCGACGACGTGACGGTGATTCTCTATTCCAAGATGAAGATCGTGAAGAAGTGGACCTTCGCCGCCGACAAACCGATCGGCGACGAAGAGTCGAAAGCGATTGAAGACGCTATCAAGAAGCAACTCGGGAAGTAACCTCGCGAAGTAAAAATTTACTTCGCGGGCAGAATCTCCGCAAGCGACTCGATGACCGTTGCGACGTCCTTTTCGGTGAGCTTGTCTTTCGCGAACGCGATGGTTTTTACGATCTTCCGCTTCACGTAAAGCACGACCGTGACTTCGGAATCCTTCTGGATGTCGTATCCCGGAGGCCCGCTGGGGTTGTCGATCGTCAGTACGATCTTCTGAAGCTTTTCCTTCTCCGCCAGTTCTTTCAGCTTGCCTTCGAGTTTGTCGTCGTCGGAAAGCATCACGACGAAGCTACCCATTTTGGCAGGACGGTTGAGGACGGTCGCGTCGTCGATTTTCTTGACCAGACCGGTCAAGGCGGGCGTCAGTTCGCGAGCGAAAACGATCGCAACTGGTCTGCCCCCATTCTTTCAAATCTGGCAACGTTTCTCGCCGGCATCGTCGCCGGTGACGTTGAGCGGGTTGAAGGTCGAAACCGATTTGCCCGGCGGCGTGCCGGGTTTCGCATCGCCATCGCACCCCAGTAGGGCCATCGTGCCCACACTGGCGGCGAGGAATAAGCGACGATTCATACGAATACACTCCTCATAAAGATTGCCATTCCACACAAACTCGCGACACACTACCAGTAGCCGATGTACAGACAAATTACGAGACGGAAACGAAGATGGTTCGCGGGAGGCTATTAACTCGCAGCAAACAGCGATTCCATCGATGTGGAGTTCGGGATGATGACGACCAGCGTTAGCAGATCGTCGTAACCGAGTTCGTGAATTCGCTCGAGAAACGCTTTCGGCACCGAACGATACTTGCTTTCCAGCAAAGCAATTGCGGCACTCCGCATCGCTTTCTCCTTGCCGACTTCAATGCCTCGTTCAATGCCTTCTTCGCGGCCGAGTACGAGGCCGTTATCCATGCCGTTGTCGTATGGGGTCTTGTTCATCGGTACGATCCTCGAATAGGGTTCGGCCTTGGT
>JAYVXI010000055.1:0-22410 GCA_043785305.1 Limnoglobus sp.
GGTCGAGTATTGACGGATTGTTGTAACTCCAATCAATACCACATCTTAGGCCGCCGCGCTACTCCACTTTCGCAAAAGCGATGAAATATCCGGGCTAACTACCTTCCCCTGCTCGCGTAGATACCAGATTACTGCCTGGTGCCCGATTTCGACGAGCCTCTCGGTTGAGAACTGGTAATCGACTTTCAAATCGTCGGCTGCCTTCTTAACAGCTGATCCAAGAGCTGCCAAGAACGCCAACTCACGGTCTTGAGCCTTCTGGATGTTACCCTGAACCCGCTCCCGGTATTGGAAGGAGAGGACATATCCACCGGCCTGCGTGTTGTGATGCAGTGCCTTCTTGTGAACGAGGTGATGAATGCGTCCAGGAACGATCTCCCTTATCCTTGCCGCGTGACCTTGGGGGAACATCGCGCAGATCGCCTTTAGGATGGCTTCCTCGGAGTACACCTTCGTCTGCGGGTCAGAGTCACGCGTTACACATGCTATAAGTGCGTCGAATATGCCCTTCGTAAGGTTACCATCCCTGGAACGGTCAAGGCTCACAGCTTCAAGATATTGGACTGCTACCCGCTGCTGGGCTTCGCCCAAGACGAGGCTGTATAGCTTGTCTGGCTGTAGTCCGCGGACGATTGGCTCAAGCGTCTCGCGAGCGTAGGTTTCGCTGTTTGCCGCACGGTTCTGAGACGTCTGATGACGCGCAACAAACCAAGCGGCGTCACAGACATCGAGTGTCACCTTGTAATCCCGACGGAGTTCCTTCTTCGTCTCGTCCAGTTCGGTGCCGACGTTGTCCGACGTGCAGTAGACAAAGACTTCCGGGAGGTGATCGTTTTTCTTCAGCGTTTTGATTGTACCTAGTACTTTTGTGCGAGACCTTGACGCGGGTGAGACGCAGCTCTGCACTACCACGATCGCCTTTCCGGCGTGGTCGTCGTAGATGTAGGCGTCCATGCCCTTGTCTTTCTTACCCCCCATTGCTTTTAGCTCTGGGTAGTCATCGACAAGAAAGGCGTTAGCAAAACGCTCAAATGCGTCAGAATGTTCTTCATCTGTGAATTTAAACGCCTTGACAAGTTTGATCGACATAGCGTTACTCTTCCACTTTTTATTGCTGCCAGCGAGACACAGTTCTACTAAAATACAAAGTATCAAACTGCCGAGCTGATGTTTTGGCACACGCTCAACTTCGCTACTTCAGCAACCACTTCGCCAAATTTACATCTTACGACCTTCGTTGCTCGGGCCTACAGATGGAGCGGGCTACAACCGTGGCAAGTAGACGGTAGTTTCATCGGTTTCTGCTCGCGACTGCTTGGGAAAGGCTAAAAGTGTACGACGCCAATTTCAAATTCAAATCCAAACTACTTATGTTAATTCTGCTTTACTTTTCTTCGGCGAAATCGACGTCCAGCAAGGATGATTCTTGCGAATTCTGTTGATCAACGACGATGGCATTTACGCGCCGGACTGCGTGCGTTACGCATGGAATTGAAGAAACTCGGCACCTTACCGTCGTGGCACCCGCCACCGAACAGAGTGTGGCGGGGCACTCAGTTACACACTTGGTTCCGTTACTCGTCAACAACAACACCGCCATCGCGTGTTGTCGGCAATGGATCGGTGTTCGAGTGACTGACGAGGCCGCACATGAAAAGCTGAATTCGGTATACTACGGCGGAGTGCCTTTGCCATCGCGGAGGTAGTGCATTCGCGCGAAGACTCCAAACTCTCTATGCATTTGTCGTTGCCATTCTGTCGGTGCCCACATCGCAAAGCCTCTTCGGCCACGATCTACGGGTTCTGGAATGTTAGAAATGCAATCTGCCCGTGAACGGATTCAATTCCATACCTTATCTTATAAAAGTTGCGGTGGAGATACTGGATTCGTGCTAAGGATTCGCCATGTCGAGCCGACATTATCTCGTTCGCGAACGGACCTGGGTGAACCCGGTGGATTCGTTCTACTGGTTGATTCCGGAACGCACGGAAGTCGTGGCGACGTTCGCGAATTACGAAGAGGCAGTCGCCGATTGTCGCCGTCGCGAGGAGGAAACACGGTGGCCGGTGAACCCGTTTCGCTACGGGGGTACGATGTTTTATCGGTCGTCGCTCGATGCGCCGCGGCTGCACGACTGGTTGCTCGACCACGGCATCGAACCGCCGGCACGGACCGACGAACGCGATCCGACGCCCATCGAATGGGAAGAGTGGTGGTCGCAGAACATCGGCACCTTGAGCGACTCCGAAAGCGCGACGGTCTGGGAAGCGATGGACAAAGTGCGATTTTTCGACGTGGCCGACGAACCGGCCCGCACGAAGGCATACGTAATCGTGCGTATCCAATTTACCTCGGATGACCTCAATTTTGTGGAAGCGGACCCAGAAGGTGGCAGGATTCAAATCGCTTTTTACGAGAAGAGCAAAGCCGACTGGCACTGTCGACAGCGGAACACTGAGTCGCAAGCCGAGGAGACCGACAATGATTCGCATGACTTGGATTACGTCGATTACGTCGATCGCATTGGAGAACTCAACGGCGAGCAGATGGCCATCGATGAAGCGATCTATTTTGAGGTGGCCGAAGTTCCGCTTGAACCGGGTTTGAAGTCCGAATCGCTCTACCTCGTCACGCGGGCCTGCATCGGTAACGCCGGTTACACCATCAATCAAATGGGTGCTAATAACGGTTCGCGGGTTCCACTAAAAGCGTTCGCGAACCGCGCGGATGCGGACGTGTATCGTGCGGAACTCGAACGACGGGCGTGGCGGACTGTCAACCCGTTTCATCTCGTGTGTGCGGAATCGAACTGGGCGTTCGCAGCGTTATTCGATGTGAACGACGACCGCTTGCCGAACGGAATGAGCGAACAGCAAATCGTGTTGGCCGTGCAGAAACTCGGATTGAACGCTCCGCGTCTGGTGGATAACGACATCAGCGGCGACTGGGTCGGCTGGTGGGATGCGATCGCGCCTCTGCTATCCGACGAACAGTTCGCGGAAATCTGGAATATCTTCAGCGGCTTCCGGTTGTTCGAGGTCGTCGAAGTGGAAGTGGGCTGACCGTTACGCCATTCCTTGGACTTGTCGCACGGCGATTTCGGCCACTTTCCGCACGAGATCGGACGAATCCGATAGCGCGTCTTGCAAATAGGGCAACGAGGATGCGGCATCTGGCCCGATGCGACCGAGCGCTTGCACGGCGTTGGCGCGGGTCGAATCTTCGGGCAGTTGATCGCCAGGCGTTGGCGTAACGACGGTGGCTGGCGTCTGATGCGCACCCGATGAACCGCCGGGAATGCCCCGCCCGCTCGATTGCGTCGTTCGCAAAATGTCGATCAGCGGTTGCACGGCGGCGGCGGCGGCTGGCCCCATCCAACCGAGCGACATGGCCGCTTCGCCACGAACGAACGGGTCGTGGTGCTTCAGGTGTGTGATGAGCGTCGGGAGCGCCGGGCTGCCGATCTGACTGAGCGCCTTAGCCGCCAACCGGCAGAGTACGATGTTCGTACCGCGCATCGCTTCGGCCAACGACGGTATCGCTGCGGCCGCCTCGGTGCCCATCGAACCGAGCGTTTGGGCGGCTCCCGATGCCGTGCGCGGGTCTTCGTCGCGGAGTGCCGCGCAGAGATCGTTGGCGACATCTTTGGCGAGCGGGCCGAGTTTGCCGAGCGCCCAGACGGCGTTGCGGCGGACGTATTTATCGGGGTGTTTGAGCATTTGCGCGAGTAACGGCAGCGCGTCGGGGCCGATCTGGCCGATCGCTTGGGCGGCCGCTTCGCGGACTTTCGCATCGTTATCGTCGAGCGCTTTGGAAAGTGCCGTCAGGGCATCGCGTGCGGAACTGCCGAGTTTGCCGATCGCCCGGATTGCACGCAGGCGCATGGCAGGAAAGGCATGATGGATGCTAACGAGAAGTTCGGGGAGTGATTCATCGGCGGTGGTCATCGACGGCCTACACGAGATTCGACACACATCACAAGACAATGGCTGAGGGCGTTGGTCACGTATTCGTTAAATCAAATCTAGTCTACTCTGCCCAACCCGCAAGTTGATTCGCGATTCTGCGGCAATTTCTTTTGCGGTTCGAGCGATTTTCGCTGCACGCGAGAAGCCGACCGCACCCTGTCCGGTATAATCATTCTTGGTGAGCGGTCGATATTGGCCGACACCTTTCGACTGGAGTTGTGGCATGGAGCGAATTTTACCGTCGGGGTCGCGATCCCGATCGATCATGGCAGCGGTCGTGCTCGGCACGGCGTTGACGGCGCTGGCAACGGGCAACGTGGAAGCGGCCGAAGTCAGCCCGGGAGCGGTGAACGACATTAGCCGATACTGCCAGGCATGTTGGCGGAACGCGCGACTACCTGCCGACCGGTGGGGCGATTGCACGCAACAGGTGTTCACGCGCCTGTTGGAGCGCGTCGAGCCGACGAAGTGGGAAAACGTGCTGGCACTCGAAGGCGACGAACGCAAGGAGTTTCTGCGTGCGATCGACACCGTGAAGAAGCGGACGCAACGCACGCGGAAATACCACGAACTGACGCACGATTTCGCCGATTCGCAAACCGAGGTCGCCAACGATCTCCGCGAGCGGCGGGACGATGTCGCGTTGGCGGCACAGACCGTGCTTAGCCCGCGGCATCAGCGGATTCTCGAACTGACCGTCGGCGGATGGGCCGTGCCAGAGATCGCCACCGAGTTGGGCACGACGGTCGAACGGGTCAGCGACGAGAAGTATAAGGCGATTCGTAAACTGCGGGCGCATTTCGGCGTAGTGTAAGGTTGCAGGATGTGCGATTTTCTGCCGCGAGGTGGAACGATGGGAAGGAATTTCCTAACCATCGTTCCGCCTCGCGGTTCACCGTTGTATCCAGGATTTGAGAATGGCCGACGCGACGACTCTCCCTTTCACATCGGGCACGCCGACGGGAACGCTCGGTAGTCGCACGTTCCTCGGGCTGCTGGTGGCGCAATTCCTCGCCGCGTTTAACGATCAGGCGATTCATGCAGCGGCGATGTTTTACGCTATCAACACCCAAACGATGAGCGAACGCGATGCGATCTCGCTGATGCCGATCTTGTTTTACGCACCGTGGGCGATCTTCTGCACCGTGGCCGGCTGGCTGGCGGACCGTTACTCGAAGCGCAACGCGCTCGTTTTTTGGAAAGTCGCGGAGATCGGCATCACCGCGATCGCGCTCGTCGGCTTCTACCTCGGTCGCCACGGCGAACCGACGCTCGGCCCGTGGCTCGTGCTCGCCACCGTGTTCCTCATGGGCACGCACTCGGCGTTCTTCGTTCCCGCAAAGTACGGCGTGATGCCGGAAATCCTGCCGCCACACCTGCTGTCGAAAGGCAACGGCCTGCTAGAGTCGCTGTCGTTCCTCGCGGTGATTCTCGGCACGGTGTCCGGAGGCATCCTGTCGTACCTGTTCCTGGGGAACGAGTACATCATCGGCGTGATCTTGCTCGGGCTGGCGATCGTCGGTGCGTTTGCGAGTACGCTGATCCGCAAGATGCCCGCCGCGAACCCAACCCGCCCGTTCCCCGCGTACGTTTACGCGCCGATTGTCTCGAACGTGCGGGCCTTGTTTGCGGACCCGTATCTGCGGGTGGCGGCACGGGGGATTGCGTTCTTCACCTTCGTCGTCGCGTTCATGCGTGCGGCGGTTTACATGCTCGGCGAAAGCCAGAACCCGCGTTGGGACGAACTCAAAACCAGCGTGGTCGTGGGTACGGTGGCGCTCGGCATCGGCCTCGGCAGCCCCGCCGCCGGGTGGCTCTCCGGCAAGCGCGTCGAGCTGCGGCTCGTACTGCTCGGTGCGGTCGGTATGATCCTCGCGCTCGTCGGGGCGGCCACGTTCATCGACAACGTGCCGATCCTCATCGGCTGCATTATCACCATCGGGTGCTTCACCGGCTTCTACATCGTGCCGCTGTTCACGCTGTTGCAACACAAGGCCCCGAAGGAACGCAAAGGCGAGATGATCGCCGCCAGTAACGCGGTCAACATCATCGGCGCGATTGCCGCATCGCTGTTGTTCTTCACGGTCGTCAATGTGGCACACATCTCGGGTCTTGCCCCACCGATTTCCGGGCGACAATCCGTTGCTACCGGCACGCTGACAACGCTGGCACTTTCGCACGGGCGGCCCGTGTATTTTGAAGTCACAGAAGACGACGGAACCATCGTCAACGGTGGCACGAAGCCCGAAGACGAAGAATCGCTGAGCCTGCGAGAAGTCGCGAAACACGTATTCGAGGAAGGTAAAGCGACCGCGATTCTCGAACTGCACAAGGCGGTACCCATCCATTCACCGAACGGTTTCCGCGTCGATGTTTCGCGCTTTGCCGTCGGCGACGTGATCCACTTCGACCTCGTACCGACGGGCGAGTTGCCGTTGACCGATTACGACAATCGCCATCTGCCGCGCTACCTGTTCTTCGGGGCGGCGGGGCTGACGTTCCTGATGTTCCTCGTGCTCGTCGGCCCGATTCTCCGATTGCGAAACAACGGGAAGTAAATGACGGAATCGCAATGGCTCACGTGCATTCATCCGCGAAAGATGCACGCCCTCGTTACGCGGAATCGCAGTGGGAGGAAACTCCAACTCATCGGCTGCGCGATGGCCCGATTCGTCTGGGATCGCATCGACGAGCCGATTGTCCGCGAAGGGATTCTTGCGGTGGAGAAGTTCGTCGATGGCGAACTGACCCATGCGGAGTATCTGCCGAAATACGAGGCCGCCCAGGCGATCGTTCAGCGTCGGATCGACACGTCATTACCGACTGGCGAGTTCGAGCCGCTTGCGGGTATGCTGGTCGCGCAAGGCATCATCTCAGCGAATCTCGTCGTCGCTGTCGATCGCGTGTTGTTATGGACCGAGTTTGCCGTGATGATGACTGCCACGTCCGGGCAACGCTTGATTGCTCGCGAGAACCTGAACAAACGAGCCTGCGATTTGTATCGCGAAATCGTCGGCAATCCGTTTCGCGTCTACCTTTTGCGGCCGAATTTTGCGGGTGGCGGCATGTGTTACCCCGATGGTTCGCGTTGCCTGATTTCGGAGACGGCGAAACAAATTGCGCAAGGCATTTCGCTCGATGGCGGCTACGACCGGATGCCGATCCTCGCCGATGCGATGGAAGACGCCGGCTGCGACGATCGCGTGATGCTCGACCACCTGCGCTCGCCGACGGTGAATCACGTACGCGGTTGCTGGGCACTCGACGTGATTTTAGGCCGCGACAGAAACGATGGTTCGTGATCGACATCGTCTTTGTGGCAACCGTGCGCGAACACGAACACCGTCGCGATACCGAAGGCGAACCCTGCTCGCATCCAGTGGAAGTGAACCGAAACTCGCGGCAAACGAACCTGTGACGTCAGGGCAATCATTTCGCTTTCAACTCGGCTTTGAGGAACTTGATCGCGGTGCCCATCGTTTCGACGGCGGGTTCGCCACCCCAGCCGTGCCCCTTCCCGCTTACGGTGACAAGTTCTGACCGCGCACCGGCGGCAATGAGCTTATCGTGAAGGCGTTCGGAGTGAATCACCGGAACGATGACATCCGCCGTACCGTGAATGATCAGAAACGGGGCCGATTCTTTAGTCACGTGTTCGATCGGCGACGCCTTCTTGTAGACGTTCGGCTGGCTGGCATAACGTGCCCCGAGTAACGGCACCATGAACGCCTTCTCGATCCCTTCGGTTTCCGAATACAGCGACAAATCTGCCGGGCCGAAGAAGTCGACGACGCACTGCACCTGACTGGATTGTTCGTGGTACAGCGTACCCTCGAACCCCGCGCCGCTGTCCGTCGTGCCGAGGAGCGCCGCGAGGTGCCCGCCTGCCGAGAACCCCAGCGCCGCAATGCGGGTCGGGTCGAGGTTCAGGGCTTTCGCGTTCGCACGGAGGTAGCGCACCGCCGTTTTTGCATCTTCGATTTGTGCGGGGAATTTGTTCTTCGGAGCGAGGCGATACCCCACCGAAACGCCCGCGAACCCGCGTTCGGCGAGCCATTCGATCAGGCTCTTTTTGCCGGTGCCGAAGTCCATGTCCGCCACCGACGGTTTCGAGAGATCTTTCCGGCTGCCGTACTTCCACGCGCCGCCATGGAAGCAAACCACCACCGGGTGCGGCCCCGCCCCCAACGGCATGGCCATGTCGAGTTGCACTTTCTCGCCATCGAACGTCGCGTAGACCACGTCCTTCTGGAACCGGATCGACGGTTCAGCGGCATTCGTTGAAGTCGCAATGAGTAACCCAGCCAGGAGCACCCAGACAGAACGCAGCATGAGTGTGACCCCGAAACAGTTCCGGAACATTTGCAGCACTTCTATTCTTGCACCCTCGTCAAGGGCGTGCCACCGAATGATGTCCAATGGGCGGAAAATTCCGGAAAACAGGGTAGATTTTCGCTCTCGTAATCGACGTAAGTCACAATTGCGGACGCTCCAAAACCGTTTTTCGGGTTGTTTTTCGGTCTCAAAATGCCCTTTTTTGATCGCAAACCGCCGATCCGTTTCGAGGGTTTTTGCCGCAACTCGCACTGCTGTTGTGGGTTACGCCGATGGCCAATCGATTGGCACTCGTCGCAAGTACCGACCGAAAATCGACCGGATGCGACACAAAATCGACCGAGCACGACATTCTCACGACACTTGGAGACACTTTTGGGTACGTCCGCGCAGGTCGCATAATTTCAACTTACGTCGGATCGCCTGCGATTTTTTGACTGTGCGGAATCGTGTGGGTGCGATCAAACGGGGACGGAATGAGCATCGCGTCTACCCAATGACAGCAGGCGCTGGCCGATCAGATGCATAATTTTCCGATATTTGATTTGACTTCGTTTTGAAGTATGGCGACAATAAATTACACGCAACTGGCAGCGTTTGCAGTTGACACAAGTCCGTTCAGGATAGACAGATTGTTCTGTCAAATTCGTCTCGTTTCGGGATCCGCGTAGCGGGTTCAGTCTTGTTAGCGAGGGATTCAAGGCCCTCGCTAGCGCGTCGGGCTAACAAGACCGCGACGAGCAATCCGAAACGGGACTAGACAGTACCAGTTCTGACTAATGACTAGTACATCGGCGGAGGCGACTCGATGGCGGAAGCCTCCGAACACCTGACGCACCCGGTCCTCGGTAAACTCGGGTGGCTACCCGAGTTCTCGCACTGGTTCACCCAACTGCCCCTCCCGTTCGGCAGATGGTTGGACGTGATCGTCGATCCGGGCGACGGCGACCGCCACGAGTTCATTGAGCCGGCGGTCGGCCTACTCCTCCGAGCATTGAAAGCGGAGCCACGAATCCGTCGTCAAGCCATCCGGGCGGAGTTGCTCGACCTGTACAACGACACCTGGCGGCAGGCCGCTGCGGCGGTGCTATCTGCCGACGAGTTGGCGTCCCGACTGAAACTTGCGCTCGTCGATGTCGGCACGGTCGTCCCCGTCACCCTTCACTACGAGGCACGCGAGCTGTTCGGGGGGCATAGCATCGCCGTCGAGTTGGATGAGCGACTGCGGTTCGACGGGCTGGACTTGCAGGGCTGAGGCCGTGCAAGGAACTTCCCAGGCGGCAAGCGGTAACCCACACTTGTGACCGGTGCTCTGCAAAACCTTCGGCGCGCCGGTTGCGTTGGCCGTCCTTGAATTTCCAAAGCCGCGATACATTCCGAATTATCAATCCTTCCTCGTCACTCGGTACTCGACTTCACCTTGCCGCCGGTTTTCTTCCAATTCGGGCACAACCCCAAAACCAAAACCACTACGATTTGAATCGCCCAAAGATTTACTTGGATTGTCATTTATGGCACTGATGTTTGACAATGTAAAGCCGCTTGTCTATCATGCATACTTCGAGCGGGGTAATTCGATACGTTTTTGAATCGCAAATCGTATGAAAACCAACCCTCGCTGGCGCGTCGGGCTAACAATCCAACCGCGTGGGTTGTACCAACCCGCACTCTTGCCCACGCACAAGGAGCCACCTCATGACGACTGATGCTGCCTCGCCGCGGATTGTCGGCCAACGGTTGGCCGAAGCCAGGAAAACCCGCGCCATCACTCAGGAGGTTGCGGCCGAACATATCGGCGTGAGCCGTCCCACGTTCATCGCCATGGAGAAAGGCGAACGGGCTGCTAAGCCCGCCGAGATCATCAAGCTCGCTTCGCTCTACGGCCAGCCGGTTCACCACTTCGTCCGCACGATGGAGCCGCTGACCGATTTCCAGCCGCACTTCCGGGCGGCGATGGAAAAGGTGAAGCCCGCCGAAACCGAGAAACTCAAGCTAGCCATCGGTGAGTTCAAGGAGTTCGTGGAAAACTACCTCGACCTCGAACGGCGGATGAAAGCACCGATGCGGATGAACTACCCGCAACCGGTGGAGTTAAACCCGCGCGTGAATGTTAGTGAACTGGCCGAGGATGTGGCGAACCGCGAGCGCCTGCGGCTCGGTCTTGGCGACCAACCGATATCGAATATCCGCGGCCTTCTGGAGTCGGACGTCGGTGTCCGCATCTTCTTTACCAGCCTGCCTCGCATGTTCGCGGGCATGTATCTCTTCGTGGACGGCCTCGGTGGCTGCATGTTGATTAACAGCGTCCACCCAGCCGAGAAGCAACGTGCGTCGATTTCCCACGAGTACGCCCACCTGATCGTGGACCGCTATACCGCTGGCATCGACTACCTGACCAACTTCGGGCGGAAGCCAGCCAACGAGCGGTTCGCAGAATCGTTCGCCATGAGTTTCCTGATGCCCGCGTCGTCGGTGCGGTTCCGGTTCAACGAGATCGTGAACACCACGGGCAACTTTCAGGTCGGCGATCTGGTTAAGCTCAAACACCGCTATTTCGTGTCTATGGAAGCGATGGCGCTCCGTTTGGAATCCCTCGGCCTGCTCAAGCCGGGGACTTGGGAGCTTCAGAAGGAGAAAGGGTTGCCGATCCGCGAGGCCGAGAAGAAGCTCGGACTCGTCACGGAAGCCAAGCCAGAACCAGCCTACCCGGACCGCTACAAGTTCCTCGCCGTACACGCTTATGAGCGCGGCGAACTGAGCGAAAAGGAACTGGCTAACTATCTACGTTGCGACATCTGGGAAGCCCGCAGGGTAATCCAAGAGTCGATGCTCAGCGTGGAAGTGGACTCCGAAGGCCGCACGCACCCGATGCAGGCTGACTTCGAGACGTCACTACTGGCCGATCACTCCTAACACACGGACCGAAGCCAAATCATGCCGGCCGTCATTCTGGATGCCTGCGGAACCCTGAACCTATACGCCAGCGGCCAGTTCGTGCCGATCCTGACATCGCTGCGCAACGAGTGGTTTCTCCCGGCCGCAGTGGAGCGGGAGTCACAGCACTACCGCCAACCAGACCCGACCGACCCGGAGAAACTGATTGTCCTGCCAATCGACCTGCTTCCCGCAATCGACGGTGGGATCCTGATCCGGTGCGATTGCGAGAGCGACGAGGAAACGGCACTGTATGTCGAACTGGCCGCGCGAATCCGCGACGATGGGGAGTCGATGGGGCTGGCCATCGCGAAGTGCAGGGGCTGGTCGGTATTGACGGACGACAAGAAGGCTCGCAGCATCGCCAAGGAATTGGGTGTGAGCGTATTGGCCACTACCGAAGTCGTGAAGTTGTGGTCTGAAATCGTCGAACCGAGTGCGTCCGAACTGTCTGCCGCACTGAAAGCCATCGAACGGTACGCAAACTACAGGCCGGGCCGAAGTGTGAAGAACTTCGACTGGTGGGTCACTTCGATCGAGTCCAGCGGCAAGTAAACACTTTCCATCGTGCCCACGCGCTTCGCTCCGAAGACTACGCGGCGCGGCTAATCGGGATTCGACTCGAATGCCTCTTCCAACTGCTGGCTTGTCCGGGTAAACTTTACGCATACCTGCCGTCTGCTGCCTACGAGCATCTTCCACATGATGACGTTTACTGTACTCGCGTTATCGGCGTTTACGACACTTGAAGCTGCGAAGAAGCCGGTGCCGAAACTCGCGATCAGTGGGTTGGCGTACGCGATCACGGTGCCCGACCTTTGCATGTATCGGTACCGTACGAGCACGCCGTCGGAGGAGTGCCAGAAGTTCTGCGATCAGGGCTTCGGCTACTATTACTCGTACGTCTGGATCGAAGCCGTTCGCAACTTCGAGACCGCACTTCAACACGACCCGCAATGCGCGATGGCGTGGCTCGGGTTGCACAAATCGCTCGAAAAGTGGGGCAAAACGACCGCGAAGCCGTTGCCGTACTTCGCGGCACTCGGCACGGCGATTCAACCGAAGCTGCCGGATAGCATCGCGAAAGCGCCGCACGATTACGCGCTCGAAATGGCGAAGCAACTGTTGCCGAAGGCGAGCCACCGCGAAGGGTTTTTGATTACGGCGAAGCTGCAAGAGAAAGGCATGTTGCCGGGCGTCGGCCCCGATGAACGACGCAAGAAAGCCCAGCAAACGCTCGACGAACTGCTCGCACTTTACGAAGACGACGAAGAAGGCTGGTTCGCCCGCGCGCAACTCGGCGACGGGACGCACGGCACAATCCCGTTCTACAAGGCGCTGCTGCGGTTGAACCCGTACCACCCCGGAGCGAACCACGAACTCGTTCACACCTACGAAAACGTGCGCCGCCCCGCGCTCGGCTGGCCGTACGCCGAGGGCTACATTCGTTCGTCGCCGGGGTTACCGCACGCTTTCCACATGCAGGCGCACCTCGGGATGCGCGTCGGCAAATGGGCGAAGACCACCGACTATTCGTGGCACGCGATCGAACTGCAACGCGAATACCACAAACTGCAAAACGTGAAGCCCAACGAAGATCATCAGTTCAGCCATCACCTCGAAATCCTGACGCGAAGCCTGATCCACGATGGCCGCTTCCGCGAAGCGAAACAGATTCGCACCGAGGCCGACGGACACGGGTATCACTTCCGCCAAGAGTGGTTTCGCATGGCCACCAGTTTGCAAGAATGGGCCGACGCCGATGAACTCGTCGGCAAGTTGCGTAAGGGAGACAAAGCCACCGCTGCGTACTTCGCTGCGATGCTGGCGATCGAGCGCGGCGACCTCGTTCGCGCGACAGCCGAGATCGACACGATGCAGCACGCGAACCAATCGAAGCGTGGCGAACGGCAACGCGAACTGCGGCTCTGGGAAGCGCAAGGCCGCTACGCCTGCAAGACCGGCAACGGCGACGCGGGCATCAAACTGCTGAAACGCACGATCGACAAAACGAAAGACGACTACGCACATCATGCATGGGGTGGCGGCGCGTACTTCATGGAATCGTGGGGCCGTGGGGCGCTCGATGCGGGCCAACTCATCGAGGCACGCGAAGCGTATCAGGAAGCGCTCGCCCACGACTCGGGGAGCGTCCGCGGCGCGCTCGGCATGTGGGCCGTCTGCACGCAAAGCGGCGAACCCGAGGAAGCCGCCCGCTACCTGAAACTTGCCCAACGCTGCTGGCAGCGCGCCGAAAGCAGCGACTTCGAGCGACTGAAAGCCACCTTCGCAGGAACGAGCGGCTGAGTTTGAATTCGTTTAGCCGCGCCGCGAAGTCTTCGGAGCGAAGCGCGGGGGCCGGATGTATCGGATGACAACACGATTGTTGCGAGAGTTCACTCCCGCGCTTCGCCTGCGCGATTAAACGAAGATTGAACTACATGTCATGGAAAAACCGTCGTACCCTTGCCAGTGTCTGATGGGCCTGATTGGGTGACCTTGTTACCGCGGATCGCGCGGGCGGTCCATACGACACCGCCACCCACTACAGCAACCCGATGCTGGCAAGCCACAGATCGTAACCGGCACGCAGCATGTGCGACAGCCCTTGCCGGTTCCACTCGATTGACCATTGGACCGCCATCACCATGGCGAGCAAGCCGCACAGCGTAGCGGCACCGCTATGCCGACACACCAGCAGAAAGACCCCAAACCACATGAGTGGATTCGCCAGCCACCCGAGCGGGTAGTCCATCCAGCCTGTCAGGGCGCAACTGAACCCGTAGATGGCTGCCAAGTCAAACGGCCCGGCGCACAGCCCCTCTCGTACGACGACCGAGCAGCACGCCCATAGATACACCGCAACAACGGTGGCGGCGACCGCGAGTTCGGGAGCAGTCCGTCTCCAATACATCGAGCGCCTCTCATGCCTCATTACGTCCGAAACCGGTAACGTTGTAAAGTCAGTTTCAAAACGTGCTTCAATTCTATTCCCGTTTCGCCGCGCCGCGTAGTCTTCGGAGCGAAGGGCGGGGGCACACCACGAATGTTGCGAGAGTTCACGCCCCGCGCTTTGCTACGCCGAGCCTGCCCGGCTGATGCCGTGAAGTACCGAACTCGCGTTATCGCTTCGCGAGTTCTTCGTCCAATAGCTTTCGCACTACGTCGTTGGCTGCGCCTTTGTTGTTCTTCATGACGTGGCCGACCATCGCCATTTTTGCGGCGTCTTTGCCGGCTTTGAAGTCGGCGAGCGCTTTCGGGTTGGCCGCAATCGCGACGATAACCGCTTCGCGCAGGGCCGTGTCGTCGAACTCCTTCACGCCCGCCGACACTTTTGCGTCTTCGACCGTCGCGCCGGTTTCGAGGATGATCTTGAAGATGTCGACGCGGTCTTGCTTGTTCAGGCTGCCGGTCTTTTGGATGAAATCCGCGTAGGTGCTCGCCGTCACGGGGAAGGCATCGATCTCTTCCTTGCGGTCGGTCAAAGCCGGGAAGACGAGGTCGCTGATGCGGTTCGCGGCCATCTTGCCATCGCCGACGATCTTCGTCACCGCTTCGAGATACGCCACCGTTTTACGGCCCTTCGCGACGAACACTTCGGCATCGTACGGCGACAGCCCGTACTGCGTTTGCAACCGTTGGCGCTGCGCTTGCGGGAGTTCGCCCATCGTCGCGCGGATCGCGTCGAGTTGCGCTTCGGTCACGATCACCGGCACCAAGTCCGGTTCCGGGAAGTAACGATAATCGGCGGCATCTTCCTTGTGGCGCTGCACCTCGGTGCGGCCCTTCGCGTCGTCCCAACCGGCGGTCGTTTTCAGGAACTTATCGATGCGGTAGTTCGCCGGGTCTTTCTCAAATTCCTCGAACTGGCGCTTCGCTTCGTAGACGATCGCACGCCCGACGGAGCGAAAGCTGTTGAGGTTCTTGATCTCGACGAGTGGCGTGGCGGCGTAGCCTTTTGCCTCGCCGGACATCGGCACGTGAATGTTTACGTTGGCATCGCAGCGCAGGCTGCCTTCTTGCATTTCGCAGTCGGAAACGCCGAGTTCGCGGAGCAGTAACCGCACTTCGTCGAGGTAAGCCATCGCTTCTTCGGGGCTGTTCATTTCGGGCTGCGAAACGATCTCCAGAAGCGGCGTGCCGGTGCGGTTGAGGTCGACGCGGGTATCGCCACCTCGCCCGGTTTCGTCGTGCGTGTTCTTGCCTGCGTCTTCTTCGAGGTGCGCGCGAATGATGCCGATGCGCTTCGGCGTGTAACCCTTCTTGGGGTCCGGGTGGACGTTGATATCGAGGAAGCCTTCGTGGCTGAACGGCAGATCGTATTGGCTGATTTGGTAGTTCTTCGGCAAGTCCGGGTAGTAGTAGTTTTTGCGGTCCCATTTGGTAAAGCCGGGCTTCTCGCCGGGGTGCGTGGCGATCTGGCAGTTGAGCGCCATCGCGGCCTTCAGCGATAGCTCGAACGCCTTGCGGTTCATGACGGGCAGTGAGCCGGGCAGACCGAGGCAAACGGGGCAGACGGCCGTATTCGGCGGCAAACCGAACTGATTCGGACAGCCGCAGAAGAGCTTCGTCTTCGTCAGCAATTGCACGTGAATTTCCAACCCGATGACGATCTTGTACGGCTCAGCCATGATGGTTCCTTCTCTCAATCGCGTGGACTCCCTCGTTATACTTCGCGCGGTTGAAAATGACACGTTGCCGGTCTCACAATGCATTCCCGTTGGCTAACGAGATTCTCGCTTTGTCGATACGATCGCGTTCGAGTGATCTCTCCGAGACTTCGATTATCAAACCCACGTCTTCGCCGCGCGGATGTCGTACGACATACGATCGTGAATTTCCTCGCACGATGACAAAGTCTGGTTCAGGCTGGCTTTGATCGAATTCCAACGAACAAAGGATGCGATAATTCCATGCCGGTGGCATCACCGGATGTAGACAACTTGAAACGATATTGACCGTGCAATCGTGAAGCGGTGAACGTTGTATCCGTTCGACGAGGTAACCTTCGAGAAGTTCAATTTTGCTGTCTTCGTTCAGGATGCCATGTTCGATCATCTGCGAATACTGTTTCAGGCTGAGTTTGTGGAGACTGGACAGATAACTCATAGGTACGGTTAACATCGTTATTCCCAGAATGCGAAACGGCAACGGAATTCTATCCGTTGCCGCGCGGGTTCCACAATATCGATTCGCTCGTTATCGCTTCGCGGCGAAGGCTTGTTGCACGGCTGCGCCGAGGTCGGCGGGGGTGGGTGCGGTCGCGATGCCGGCTTTTTTCAGGGCGGCGATTTTATCGGCGGCGCTGCCACTGCCACCGCTGATGATCGCTCCGGCGTGGCCCATGCGGCGACCGGCGGGGGCGGTCTGACCGGCGATGAACGCGGCGACCGGCTTCTTCATGTGCTTCGCCACGTAGGCCGCGGCGAGTTCTTCGGCCGTGCCGCCGATTTCCCCGATCATCAGGATCGCCGACGTGCCGGGGTCGTTCTCGAACATTTCCAGCAGGTCGATCTGGTTCGTGCCGATGATCGGATCGCCGCCGATTCCAACGCAAGTCGATTGCGAGTAACCGAGTGCGGAGAGTTGGAAGACGGCTTCGTAGGTGAGCGTGCCGGAACGGCTGATGATGCCGACGCCGGTTTTGCCTGGCTCGGTCGCCTTATGGATGTAACCCGGCATGATGCCGATTTTGCACTGGCCGGGCGTGATGATACCGGGGCAGTTCGGCCCGATCAGGCGACTGCCGGGCTTCGATTGCACGAATCGCTTGGCCTTCGCCATATCGAGAACGGGAATGCCTTCGGTGATCGCGACGATGAGCCGAATCCCGGCGTCGGCGGCTTCCATGATCGCATCGGCGGCCCCACCGGGCGGGACGAAGATCATCGTGGCGGTCGCGCCGGTTTTCGACACCGCTTCGGCCACGGTGTTGAACACGGGCAACTGTTTCTTCGATTCTTTCCCCGTCCAGGTCGTGCCGCCCTTTTTCGGGGTCACGCCACCGACGAACTGACTGCCGTACAGCAGACACTGATCGGTGTGGAAGCTACCCGCAGACCCCGTGATACCCTGGCAGATCACTTTGGTAGATGCGTCGACGAGAATGCTCATAGGTGGGTCTCGGTACTTTTCGGTTCGGGTAAACGCAACTGCCCGGCGAGGTACGCAACGAGCGAGTTACTCGATTGATACAAGTGACTCCGGTGCCCGGCGAGGGCGAGATAGCCGCCAAACGTGAAAAGCGCGAGCGGCGCGAGCCATTCGACGACGTCCGAAGGCGGGTTTGCACGCACGGCCAAGCCCATGCCGATGAACAACCCGACGCCAACCGCCGCAAGGCCCAACACGATCTCGCACTTGGCCCAAACGGGTTTCAAACGCCGCAACTGCAACCCCACGTGCAAGCGTTCGAGTTCGACGACAATCTCCGGGCGCATCGGATGAAGCTCCTTGAATTGGGAAAATCGTGCGAGATCCGACTATTCGGCACGATCGCCACAGTTTAACGAGAAATATCGGCACGCTACAGGTTTTCTGTTTGACAGCGTGCCAACCGCCATTGCATCAGCATATGTCGTTGACCGCAACCCGCGACGGATCACCCTTTTCCCGAGGCAAGCGTGGCAAAATCTAACCCACCAGCGACGCGCACGGCGTGATCCTCGAACGGTTTTCTTCGGGGAAGTACGACGCGATCCACTACGCGGGTCACGCCGGATTCACACCCGATAGTCCGCAAGATAGTGGGATCGTCGCGGCGGGTAACGTGATGGTGACCGGCGAAAACATCGGCAAGCTTTCGACGCTGCCCACGCTCGTTTTCTTCAACGCTTGTCAATCGGCCCGCGTTCGGGGACGCCAGGAAGATGCCCCCACGCGGATGGCCAAAACGATCTCCTTCGCCGAGGCATTCTTGGTCAACGGCATCCCGCAACTCATCGGCACCTATTGGCCGGTCGGCGACGATGCCGCCGAGGCGTTCGCGGGCAGTTTCTACGCCGAGCTTGCCAACGGAAGCTTCGTGGGGCGTGCGTTGCTCGCCGGTCGGAAAGCCGTCGAGAAAGCGAAATCTTCCGACTGGGCCGACTACATTCATTACGGCGACCCGAACTTCTCGCTGAAACTCCCCCAGAAATAGACACTCTCGAAATGCGTACCGGCTTATCTTACAGTGAAAGGAACTGTGCGATTGCATCGACTCAGCGAACATCACCACTATGTCCTCAACGATTGACTCGCCCGTTCGTGCCCGATTCGACCCCGAGCGGTGGGCGTGGCGGATTGCACCGATCGGCGCGATTCTCGTCGCGCTGGCGTTTACGGTGTCGCCGTTACTCGCGGTGGTCGGCGTGGGGTTGTTGGCGTTATCGTGCGTGACGGCGGAGCGGCAGTTCTTGCTGTTCGGGCCGTTTTTGAAGCTCGAACTCACGCGGATGTCGCGCAAACAGCGGATCCACCTCTGGCGACCGATCGTTGCGGCCGCGATGGGGCTGCCCGTGCTCGTGCTCTATTTCGCGGCATTTAGCGAATCGTCCCATTCCGACATCACTCCCACTCAAGCGAAAATGATCGCCAGTGGCGGCTTCGCGATTTTGTTTTTCTATCTCGTTCTCATCTGCGGTTCGGCGGGCCTCACGTATCTTTCCTACGCGATTGCCGAAGATCGCGAATCGAAGCGGATGGACTTCGTGCTCGTCACCGATTTGCGCGGCCGCGAACTCGTCATCGGTAAACTCTTCGCCCGTGCGTTCGGCATGGCGATGTACATTCTGCCTGCGGTACCGATCATCCTTTCGCTACCGCTGCTGTTCGGCGTCGAGCCGAAAATCATCCTTTACACGTTCGGCTATTTCAGTGTCACCATGCTGTCACTCGCGGGGCTGGCCGCACTCGGCTCGGTGAAGGCGGCAACGAAAAAAGCGAGCGGTGGCTGGATTCTCAAGTACGTGATTCCGTATCTGGCGCTGAGTTACTCGTTGCAAATGTTGCAAAATTATCCGTCGATCTGGTTCTACCCCGGTGCGCCGAACCGTGTGCCGACGGTTTCGTTGGGCGATGTCGCCGACTGGATCTCGACGGGTAACCTCGTCGCGCGACTCATGATGTGGGTCACCGTGGCGGGTGGCGGCGTGGCGGGGATCGCCCGCGATTTCCCCGCGTATGCCGCATTCCACACCGCCGTCGGCTTGCTCGCGTGTATGCGTGCCGCATCGCTGTTACGCGGATTTTCCGCCGATGATCGGCTGTCAGGTGGCGGCAAAACCAACGAGAATGCACGTACGGTGCGCCCGCCCATCGATGATTTCCCGATCCGCTGGAAGGAGCAATTCTGCAACCCGCTCCTTGCAAAATTCGGCAACCGGAAGCGTGCGAACAGAATCGGGTTGATCGTCGTGTTTGGGATCCCGACGGCCGCATTCCTCGCCGCTTCGGTATCGGATGTTGGCGGATACGGGAAGGATATTATTGCGGGTGCACGGTTTTACCCGATGGCGATCGTCGTGTTGATGATGTCCTCCGCGAGCGGGTACGGTATCTACTCGATAGCCCAGGAACGCGAGCGCGACACGCTGACGAGTCTCTTGCTCACGCCGATTGAGCCAAAAGAAATCATGGCGCAAAAGCGACGCGGCATCCTCGGGTTAACGCGAGGCATCGCGATCGCTCTGGTACTCACGAGCATCGGGCCGATTGCATGCGGTGCGTGGGCGTGGTGGGCGTACCCGGTGTTGATTGCCTTCGCGATCGAACTCACGTTCATCGGCGTGGCGCGCGGCATGTTGCAATCGGCGAACGCGCCGACGGTCGAAGTCGCCCAGCGCCGCAACGGCTGGCAGACACTGATCGGCTTGGTGGTGGGAAGCGCACTCTTCGGGCTGTTGATCTACATCACGGGCGGGATGGATTCGCCGCTCAAGTATCTCTTCGTGGGGCTGATTCCCCCCGCGGCAGTCATCGGCTTGGGTGCCGCACAGGAGGTGCCGTTCAAAGATTTATGGCTGTATGCCGGTGGGTATGTCTTGGGATTCTTCAGTAATTTGCTGATTGCCCGTTGGATATGGCGAATGGCGGTGCGGCGGTTCGAGGCGGCGTGCGATCCGGCAACCGAGGCGGGGCCGTTGCTCGACCGAAGCGCCAACGAGCGGGAGACACCGAATGCCGGGGGCTAGTCTGCTTGCGATCATCGCACTCGCGTTGTTTTTCAGCGCGAGTTGCACGGTACTCCCCGGCATCGTGCTGAAGCTCATCGCGAACTATCGGCGACTGCGCGGGCGTCCGTACGATTCGCCGTCGATTGTCGGGCCGCTGTTCGCCGTCGAAATGCTGCGGCTGGCACGTGGCGGCGTGCATTTGCGGTTGCGCGTGCTCTATGCCGTGGTGCTGATGATCGGGTTGCTCGCGACCTACGTGAGCGAGTTTAAGGAACTCAGCCCGATCGAACTGATCGTCGGCCACGACGTCGTCTTTCCGCTCGACCGCATGGCGAGTTTTGCCGCATCGTTCGCGCAGATGTTTTTCATCTGCCAGTTGATTGCGCTGTCGCTCATCACGCCGGTGTTTGCGGGCGGTGCGATCATCGAGGAAAAAGATCGCCTGACGATCGACTTCCTGCGGGCATCGTTATTATCGAACCGCGAAATCATCGTCGGCAAGTTGCTCGCGCGGCTCGTGTACATCTTCGGCTTCGCAATGACGGGCTTGCCGATACTCACGCTAACGATGCTGTTCGGCGGCATCGATGGCACCGTGCTCGTCGTCTGCTTCGTCGTCGCGTTCATCTCAACGCTGAGCCTCGCCACCTTTTCAATGTGGACGGCGACACGCTCGGAGACGTTGCGACCGGTGCTCGTCAATTCCTACGTCGTCGTGTTTTTTCTGGCGATGGTGAGTTGGTGTTGCGTGTCGTTTGCGGGGCCGTTGTTTATCGTGTCGCCGTTCGTTATGACCATCGGTGCATTGAACGAAGCGCCCTCTCGCGCGTGGGTGGGGCTTAATCTCGAAGATGCCACTGGGAGATTCGTGGTTCTACACGGCACCGCGTCGCTCGTCTGTACGCTGCTGGCGCTCGGTGGCATTCGCACGTACCTGTTGAACGCCCCGCAGCGCGTGCCACCGGCCGCGTTGCCCGTATTGGAACCGGAACCGGCGTCGCCCCGCCGCGAACGTCCACCTCTTCGGTATAATCCCGTGCCGCCGATGCGGAAAGTCGACGACCCATTGTTGTGGAAGGAACGCTACTTCGCCTACAGTACAGCGAATTTCGATCGCAGCCTTGCGAAAGGCTGCTTATTTGGCGGCCTCCTCATGTTTGCGGTACCGGTTGGGCTAGGAATATTTCTCGCAATTGGGAAACTGATTGCGGCAGGGCAAAGCCCGTCGCCATACGTGACCCCATTACTATACGCCGCGGCACTGGCTGCCGTGGCGGCGTTCGCGCCGTTCGCGGGAATGATGGCGACATCATCCGTCGTCCGCGAACGCAAGCGACAAACGCTCGATTCCTTGCTAATTCTGCCGATCGAGCGCGTCGATATCCTCTGGGCCAAAGTCCTTATATTGGCGTTGTGGCTGAAACCGTGGCTGATCGGCCTCGCGATCTTCGCAGCCTTCGCCGTGATTACGCGCAGCATTCACCCCGTCTGCTGCGTCGTCGTCGGTATACTCATCGCGGCGATGATCGCGTTTACTCTTTCGCTCGGCATCTGGCTCTCGGTGCGTTGCTTGACCGTGGCGCGGGCCGCCACGTGGTATCTCGTGATACTCGCAACGATCTTCGCTCTACCGCCGATGCTCGGGGTGTTTTTCCGCTTCGCCGCATGGGAATGGTTTGGCATCGAAGAAGTGGACCACTACATCGAAGCGCTCAGCCCGCCGCTCGCCGTCCACGCACTGATTCGCGAGTGGAACACGAATACTCGACGCACGCTCAACGAACACATCCCCGCGATCTGCGGCAGCCTGATGGCCACGATCTTGCTCACACTCAGCGCATTCGCCTTGTGGAGAAGCGCCAAGTCCCACTTCGAGAACGAGGGTAGATAACGAAGAGTAACGAGCCACCAGGTTCATCCTACGAGCCACCGGGTTCATCCCTATCGCGTTCGGCACGGCGTTTGCCGTGCTTGGTCCGAGCCCAAAATGAGATTGGAGCTACGTGCCGATCGACCT
>JAYVXI010000056.1:0-7616 GCA_043785305.1 Limnoglobus sp.
CACTCCCAATCGACCGCAACCGCTCAAAATAACAAATTCCGCCGTCGCAGCGAGGAAATGCCCCGCCCGAAACCGCAGATGAAATATCCGGGCTAGAGAGTGATCGACACGGCCCGCCTTTGAGACGACTCCCCAATTCGCCGACGAGATTTTGCTTGATGCAATTATGATCGATGCCCACACGGTGCATTTCGTACATGACACCATCGTAAAACTCGCTTCGGATCTCTGCCTTTCGGTCGATCTCGAGATACTCTTCGACGGTGATTTTAGGTAAGGCCGTCATCGGGTATCTCCTCGGACATTGTGGGGCACGTTCAAAACGTGCCCCGTGTCGATTCGACTTACTTCCCGGCCTTGGCGGTCTGGTAGAGTTCGTCGACTTTCTTCCAGTTTACCACGTTCCACCACGCATCGACGTAGCCCGCTCGCAGATTCTGGTACTTGAGGTAATAGGCATGTTCCCAGACGTCGCAGCCGAGGAGTGGCACGTGGCCATCCATCAGCGGGCTGTCCTGGTTCGGCTTCTTGATGGCCTTGATCGCGCTCGCGGTCGGATCCCACACGAGCCAACTCCAGCCGCTGCCGAACTGCGTGAGTGCGTTCTGCTTGACGGTGTCCTTGAACTTCGTGAAGTCGCCGAACGTGGCCTTGATGGCATCGCCGATCGCGCCGGTCGGTTCGCCGCCCGCGTTCGGGGCCATGATTTCCCAGAACAACGAGTGATTGTGGTGTCCGCCGCCATTGTTGATGACGGCCGGGCGGATCGCCTCGGGAACGCTCTTAATGTTCCGCAACAGGCTGACGATATCGTGCGCGGCCAGTTCGGCGTGATCCTTCAATGCGTTGTTGAGGTTGTCGACGTAGGCCTTGTGGTGCTTTTGGCTGTGAATTTCCATCGTCTTCGCGTCGATGTGGGGTTCCAGCGCATCGAATGCGTACGGCAACGCCGGTAGCGTGTGTGCCATTGTGAGAATCTCCTGAAGAGTGTGGGAATGCCTCGACCACAGTCATTCTAGGAGCGACGCGCGCGATGCCACGATTGGAAATGGCGAAGGGTTGCAAAAACCAGTTATTTCTCCGGCACCGCGAGTTCGTCGATGACCACTTCAACGCCGGCGGTGCTGTTGGCGATTTCGACCGCCCGGCGCTTCTGGGCGGCATCGCGAACAATGCCTTTCAGCTTCACCTCGCCTATCGTCGGCATCGCGACCGCAACGATGTCGGCACCCGCCATCGCTTTCTCGGTCTGAATTCGCACGCGGACTCGTTCTTCGATCGGCAACGCATCTCCGGCGCGAAATGCCGCCAACGGACCCGACGCAATGCGGGCTTCGGGTAATGCGGATTCGATCTTTCCTGCCGCTTTCTTGCCGATGCGGATCATCGCCTCGACGTCCGAAGGCTTGCTCGTGAGAAGCGTCCCCGTGAGTAAACTCACGAAAGTCGCCACGATGAACGCACGTTTCCAAGTCATGGTCGCCACCTCGAAGGGAATGGCGAAGTGTGTCTCCATTTTGGCGATAGGGCAAGTCGTGCGGGCGGTTTTCGTTGCAAATGAACGGAATGCGGACAGTCTCGGCTGATACGTGAAGGATAATACGACACGATTCGGCTATTCGAGGTCATGACATTGCCAGTCGGGTTATACGACGGAAACGTTCTACCGAGACCGCCTCACAACGAATGATTGTGTGGCGGTCTTGTTTTAATGTTTATAATGCTGATAAAGATAGAGTGTACTTGAGCGTGTACAGAGGGGACGGTGCCGATGACTGTCGCGAGAATGTCCGACGAAACGATTGCGGAGGCGGCCCGCGAACTAGCGGTGGCGTCGCCGCAAACCATTCTGCGTTGGGCGGTTAAGGAATTTCACCCGCGGCTCTTGATGGCCACGGCGTTCGGTGCCGAGGGCTGTTGCATCATGCATATGCTCGCCGAGATCGAGCCGTCGGTGACGATGATTAATCTCGAAACGGGCTATCAGTTCGCCGAAACGCTCGAGCTTCGCGAACGGATTAAGGCCCGCTACGGCATTGAGGTCGTTTACATACTTCCCGAAACGACGGTGGCCGATTACGAAGCCGAACATGGCGGGCCGCTGTACACACTTCGCCCCGATCAGTGCTGCTTCGACCGCAAAGTGAAGCCACTCCGCGACGCGATGGCGCACTACGACCCGGCGGCCTGGATTTCGGCGATTCGCAAGGATCAAACGAGCGATCGTGGCAAAGCCGACGTCGTGCAGTGGGACGCGAAGTTCCAGGTCGTGAAGGTGAACCCGCTGCTGAACTGGACGAAGAAGGAAGTCTGGGGATTCATCCACAAGAACGACGTGCCCTACAACCCACTACACGATCAGGACTACCCGAGTATCGGTTGCTGGCCGTGTACGCGTGCGATCCACGCGGGTGAGGACGATCGCTCGGGTCGATGGGCGGGGAACGTCAAGAAAGAGTGCGGCCTTCACGTGATCGAAGTCAAAGACGGGGCAGGAATTTAATTCGGAACCGCTATTGGGAGCGTCTGGATGTTGTTCTCCGCGAAAGACGAATATGCGTGCCTGGCCATGCTGGAATTGGCGGCGCGTCACGGAGATCCGCACCCGGTTCGGCTGAGCGACATCGCGGAGAAACAGGGCATTCCGCAGCGGTTCCTCGTGATGATTCTGCTTCAATTGAAAGGTTCGGGCCTGATTTACAGTACTCGCGGCGCAGCGGGAGGCTATCAACTCGCCCGTTCGCCGGACGATATTAGCCTTGCGGATATCATCGACACGATCGACCGCACCGAAGCGACGCAGAAAGGCACGAATCGGCCCATCAGCCGCAACGGCGGCGATGCGTCGAGCCTGACGACCACGCTTCGCGGAGTCTGGGAAAAGGTCGCGAAAGCCCAACAAGAGATACTCGAACGGACGTCCCTGAGCATGCTCGTCGAAGCGGGCCAGGGCTTGCAGTACGTGATTTGAAGCCATCGAATGTCGAATGGATAACAGAGATCGAAACCTTTAGGAGCGACGAATGCCTGACCTGATTGCCCCACACGGGGGAGTGCTGATTAACCGGACGGTAGCGGACAACGATGCCGCCGAGTTTCGCAACAAAATCACTTGCACCACAGCGATTCCCGTCAGCGATGCCGACCTGTCGACGCTGTACCGGATTGCGGACGGCGGGCTGTCGCCGCTGATCGGCCCGATGGTGAAGGCGGAGTACAATCGCGTTCTCGAAGAAGAAGTCGTCGAGCGCAACGGCAAGAAGTACGCCTGGACCATCCCGCTCGCGTTTCCCGTCGAGGAAAGCCTCGCGAAGACGCTGACCACGGGTAGCACCTACCCGCTGAAAAACGAGCAAGGGATCGTGGTCGCCACGCTGCTCGTTCAAGATGTCTACGAGTGGGACAAGGTCAAATACAACTCGTCGGTGTATGCGACGACGCGGATCGACCACCCCGGTGCGCGAATCGCGAACAGCGACCCACGCACGTACCTCGTGGGCGGCGAAGTGACGGTGCTTCGCCAGCCGAAGAACCCGAACTTCGGCGACCTCGTGTTGTCGCCGCGCGAAACCCGCGATCTATTTGCGACGAAGGGCTTCCAGCGCGTCGTCGGTTTCCAGACGCGTAACGCCTTGCACCGCGCGCACGAATACGCACTGATCGTCGGCTTGGAGCGACTGACGCGCGAAGGCCATTTCACCGGTGCCGTGCTGAACCCGCTGGTCGGCGAAACGAAAGCCGACGACGTCGATGCCGCAACGCGGATGAAGACGTACCGTGCGCTGATCGACAATAAAGTGCTCGGCGAAGGCGACATCGACGAGGAACTGTGGAAGAAGACCGGTCGCCCGTTCAGCGATCACATGATGCTGTTGGGCCTCGACATCAAGATGTTTTACGCCGGGCCGAAGGAAGCGGTGATGCACGCGATCTACCGTCAGAACTTCGGCTTCACGGACATCATCATCGGCCGCAAACACGCCGACGCGCCATACGACGACAAGGGCGAAATCTGGGACGGCCTCGCCGCTCACCGCAAGTTCGACGACCTCAAAGGCGAACTGCTGATCCACCCTGTGAAGGTCGGCTTCGCAGCGTACTACGCCGAGTGGAACCGCGTCGGCCTCGTCGAAAATGCCAATAAAGAGTGGAAGCAAGTCAGCATCAGCGGGACCGACCTGCGTGCCCAACTCGGCCGCGGCGAACTCCCCGACCCCCGCATCATGCGCCCCGAAACCGCAAAAGTGCTGATCGAGAAGTACCAGCAGAAGGCGTAAATATTTTTGGCTTCGCGTCGAGAAATCGACGCGAATGCCATCGCGTCATTTCGTGGAATCTGAGTTAGAACGCTCATTCTCAAGTTCATCGACGTGGTAATGAGCAATGAGTTGATCCACACGTCGGTTATTTTGTTGCACGGATTTTCGATACTGGCGACGATAGTAGAACGCAATTCCACCGATTATCGAAGTGTGTAGCAGGATCATCAGAACGTATGCTATGTTGCTCATGATTCTAGCTTCTCCGTGCTAAGAAACGTCAATCGCGTTTGGCAGTGGGTTCCGCGCGAAGATCCAGTCTTCGATCGGCAGGCCGTTGACGAGGTGCGTTTCGACGAATTCCGGGATTCGTTCGGCGGTCATGCCGTGGTACCACGTGCCTTCGGGGTAGACGACGAGGATCGGCCCGCTGGCGCACACACGCAGGCATTGTACCTTCGTCCGGTAGCAGGCGGCTGGCCCCGTGGCGAGCGACAAATTCCGCCGTTTCAGCTCGTCTTTCAATGATTCCCACGATTTCGCACCGGCATCAGCGGAACAACACGCATCGCCGATGCACAGAAACACGTGCCGATGATACTCGCCGATCTTCAGTTTCTTCGCGATCGCTTCGAGTGCTTGCTGTTCGTCCACCGTTAGCCTTCCATCACTTCTTTGGACTTCTTGTCGGCGGCTTCGTCGATTTTGAACTCGTACAGTTTCAACAGTTCCTGGATGCGATCTTTGCCCGTATCGCGTTCGTCTTCGGTCATCGCCTTCGCCTTCTCGGCATCGTCGTAATGCTTGTTCGAGTCGCGGCGAATGTTGCGACACGACACCTTCGATTCTTCGGACTTCTTCTTGATCTGCTGGACGAGCTTCTTGCGTTGATCGCCGCTCATCGGCGGGATCGTCAGGCGGATGACTTTGCCATCGTTGTTCGGCGCGAGGCCGAGATCGCTACCGCGAATCGCCTTCTCGATCTCTTTCAAATCGTCGGCGCTGAACGGCTTGATCACGATCGTCGACGGGTCCGGGCAGGAGATATTTCCGACGTTCTTGACCGGCGTTGGCGATCCGAAATAATCGACGCGCAACGAGTCCAACATCGCGGGGGTGGCACGCCCAGTGCGGAGGCCCTTCAAGTCGTTCCGCAGAACGTCGAGGGCTTTTTCCATCCGATCGGTGCAGTCTTTGAGAAACTGTGCAGCGTTCATGTTCGTCTCGGGTTAAAAGGGAAGTACAGAATATTTATCGCAGAGAACGCGGAGAAAACAGTTCAAATCGAGTGATATTACCTCTTCACTCTGCGTTCTCTGTGCCCTCCGCGGTTAAAAAATCTTACAGTATCACTCGGATACCAACGTCCCGGTTGCCAGTCCGGCAACGGCTTTCTCGATCGCCGATTCGCGCTTGTAATTGAAAATCAGGATCGGCAATTTCGCCCCTTGGCACATGTCGAACGCGCTGATGTCCATCACGTTCAGCTTGTCGGCCATCACTTTCGTGTACGTCAGGCGGTCGTAGCGCTCGGCGTACGGGTCTTTCTCCGGGTCGGCGGTATACACGCCATCGACCTTCGTGGCTTTCAGCAAAATATCGGCACCGATTTCGCGGCCACGAAGCGCCGCCGCCGTGTCGGTCGTCACGTACGGGTTGCCCGTGCCGCCCGCGAAGATCACGACGCGGCCTTTTTCGAGGTGCCGGATCGCTCGCCGACGCAGGTATGGTTCGCAAACCATATCCATGTGAATCGCCGACATCAACCGCGTCGGCATGTCCAAACTTTCGAGCGTATCTTGCAGTGCCAGGCCGTTCATGACGGTCGCGATCATGCCCATATAGTCGGCCGTCGACGCTTTGATCGTGTTCAAACCGGCCGAGAACTGCGCCCCGCGCAACAGATTCCCGCCGCCGACGACGATGGCCAACTGCACCCCACGCTGCGCCACCCGTTTGATTTGATGCGCCATCGCCAGCGTTTCGTCGAGGCTGATTCCGCTACTCTTCCCGCCGTGGCCGAACGCCTCGCCGCTAAGTTTGAGCAAGACTCGCTTGTAAATCGGCTTCAAGGGATCGTCGTTCATTGTTATCCTGGGCGATGGCGAACTTCCACTGGGACAAGCCGGTGGCTCGTAAGCCGGGTGGCTCGTAAGCATTCACCCTCCCAATATAGTTTCTCACCCGCGCATGACCAAGGAAGCCACGATACCGTTTGTATCGATACGCGAACCGCAACCCGAGTCCGATCGGGCTTGGGAAGTCAGACAAAGCCCATTACTTCTGAATCATGTTCACCACCAGCAGTGCCAACCCGACGACTGCGAGCAATAGGCTGCCGAGGATGATCGTTCGCAAGAGCGAATACATGCTGTGCAGTTTGCCGAGTGCCTTCATGAGGTGCCAGATGTCTTCGTTCTTCGTTTCGACGACTTTGCGAAACGCATTCGCGGAACCGCCCGTCCAGAAGCCGATCGACAGGCAGAGCAACATCGCCGCCGCCAGCCCCACCGTCGGCGCGTAGCCGGTGTGGCTTTGCAGCGACGTCACCAGTTGCAGCGCGAAGAAAATCGTAAACGCCAACCCGAGCAGCAACATCAACGAGGCGAGCGCCTTCATCGAATCGGCCAGCCCGCTAATCGTGCGATTGTGCTCTTCGGTGAACTCGAATTGCTGCGATTTGAACTCCGGCGTCGGTTCGGTAGCCATGGGTGCCTTTCAAATAAAGCATTTCGTAGGGGTTTTAAGGGAATACGGCATTAAAGTATGTCTTATTGAAATACCACAATCGGTTCTAGCCTCAGAAACAGTGTTCTCTTTATTGTTTTGTGATCTTTGGCCCAATGTAAACAATGTCCATTGGGGTATCTCTTGAAATCGGCCACGTGAAATGGATTCGTAACTGCGGCGTTTTCACTTTCCCGTGCCATGTACAAAACAAATTGACTCCAGGTTGTTCAGGGTGTGGGAACGTCAGATCCGTCCTAAAATCACTTTTCTCGGTATCCGACGAATCGGTAAACCACGCTTTTGCCTTTCCAAAATGCTCTGAATAGATCCAGTTGCCTTGTCCAGTCCGCTCTCCGTTTTTATCGAAGCAAAGTTGCCACTTCAAACGGCGTCACGGTAGACAGCATCGCACCGATTATCACCCTGACCAGCCCAAGTGACAACGTCGTTGTGCGTGGGATTTCTATGTTGGGAGCAATTGCAGCGGACGTCAATCTCGATCACGTGGAGTTCTTCGTTGATGGCATAGCACGATCGGCCCGCTGGGCTTCAGTGTGGGCGACGCCGAGACGGCCCCGGCGGCCTTGACGGTCGTCGGCACGTCGAGCAATACGGCCCTTGTCCCTA
>JAYVXI010000057.1:0-22236 GCA_043785305.1 Limnoglobus sp.
GTGCCAACATCGCAGCGTCAGGTACGCCTCCGGCGCAATTCGACTTCGATGCGTTCGCGGGCTTCACGGGCGGCGTGTTCGTGGGGTAACATGCCCGCCTGTACGGTCTCGATTCACCGAGTCACGCTGCCTCTTCATCGTTCCTTCTCGTTATCTTCACAATCTGGCTCTACAACAGTTGTGAAGATGATGGCTTTGGAGCGTGCGGAGGTTTAACGTGACCCGGATGTTCACCGATATCGTGACGGCTCGGGAGTCGGCCGGGAAATCGTCGTTCAATATGGCGTCGTCGCAGCCGAAGTTCGGCCTCGATGGCGTCAACTTTTGGTACCCCGGCAAACAAGCCCTCTTCGACATCTCGCTCGTCATCCCCCAACGCTCGGTCGTTTCGTTCATCGGCCCGAGCGGGTGCGGTAAATCGACGCTGCTCCGGATGCTCAACCGGATGAACGACCTCATCGACGGCACGAAGCGCACGGGTCAAATTCGCCTCGATAGCAAGGATATTTACGACCGCGATGTCAACCTCGTCGACTTGCGACGTCGCGTCGGCATGGTGTTTCAAAAGTCGAATCCGTTCCCGAAATCGATCTACGAGAACGTCGCGTTCGGCCCGCGCGTGGCCGGGCAACGCGACCGGCGCATTCTCGATGAACTCGTCGAACGCTGCCTGAAACAGGCGGCACTTTGGGACGAAGTCAAGGATCGTCTCGTGCAGTCCGCACTCGCACTTTCGGGCGGGCAACAACAGCGATTGTGTATCGCCAGGGCACTCGCCACCGACCCACAAGTGTTGCTGATGGACGAACCGGCGAGCGCCCTCGACCCGAAATCGACGACGAAAATCGAAGACTTGATCGACGATTTGAAGACGCACTACACGATTGTCATCGTCACGCACAACATGCAGCAAGCCGCACGAGTCTCGGACATCACCGCGTTTTTCTACGAAGGCCACCTCGTCGAAGTGGGGCCGACGCGACAAGTGTTCACAAAGCCAACGAAGAAGCAGACCGAAGACTACATCACAGGCCGATTCGGCTAAGTCGACACTCGACACTACTCCTGGAGTTCCCGTGCCACAGCCACGCATCTTGATCGTCGAAGACGAACGCGGACTGACGCAGTCGATTTCGTGGTACTTCAACCGCGAAGGCTACGAAACCATCGTCGCGCACGACGGGCAAGAGGGGCTGCGGAAAGCGCAGACGATCATCCCCGACGTGATGCTTTTGGACCTGAATCTACCGACGCTCGACGGCTTGACGGTCTGCCGCGAACTGCGTTCGGGCGAGCGAACGCGCGATATTCCGATCATCATGATTACCGCGCGTGCCGAAGAGAACGATCAGGTGATCGGGTACAAGATGGGTGCGGACGATTACGTTTCCAAGCCGTTCAGTAACAAGGTACTGCTCGAAAAAGTGAAGGCGATTCTTCGCCGCGTCGAGGGCACGAGCGACCCGAGCGACGTCATCGAACATATGGACGTGAAAGTCGATCGCGTCCGGCACCGCGTGACGTATCACGCCGACGCACTCGACCTAACGCCGACCGAATTTCGCTTGCTCGAATGCCTCGTACGGCAGCCGGGCCGCGCATTTACGCGCCACCAACTGATGGATGCCGCAATCGGAGAAGGCTCGATCGTTCTCGAACGAACGATCGACGTTCACATCAAGACCTTGCGCAAGAAACTGAGCACCGCCGGTGCCGAAGTCGAACTGATCGAAACCGTGCGCGGCGTCGGCTACCGGTTCCTCGAAGCCGTCGCCGAAGCGGTGTGAAGCCTCGTTTCTCAATTCGCACTCGCGTTTTTTCTCCCCTTTGCTCCGGTTTATGCTATCCTCTTCCTCGCCCAACTCATGTTACCGGAGCCACCGATGACGACTGCCTTGACTCAGCGACCCGCTTGGACCGCTCTGAAGTCTCATGCCGATGCGATGCGTGCGACGCACCTGCGCGAGTTGTTCGCCGCCGATGCCACACGCGGCGAACGGCTGACGCTGGAGGCGGAGGGCGTGTTCCTCGATTATTCAAAGAACCGCATCACCGACGTCACGATCGAGCACCTGATTGCACTCGCCAACGAGTGCAAGTTGCGCGAGCACATCGAGGGCATGTTCACCGGCCAGAAGATCAACAAGACCGAAGACCGCGCCGTGCTGCATACCGCACTCCGTGCGCCGAAGGGCGCGGTCGTGAACGTCGATGGCAAGAATGTGGTTGCGGACGTTCACGCCGTGCTGGATCGCATGGGCGCGTTCTGCGATCGCGTGCGTTCCGGCGAATGGCTCGGGCACACCGGCAAGCGGATCAAGACCGTCGTCAACATCGGCATCGGCGGTTCGGACCTCGGCCCCGTGATGGCCTACGAAGCGTTGAAACACTACTCGGCGCGCGAGATGCAGTTCCGCTTCGTGTCGAACGTCGATGGCACCGACTTCGCCGAAGCGACGATCGATCTCGACCCGGCCGAGACGCTGTTTATCATCGCGTCGAAGACTTTCACGACGCTCGAAACGATGACCAACGGCCGCAGTGCCCGGACGTGGTGCCTCGCGAAATTGAAAGACCCCGCGGCGGTGGCGAAGCACTTCGTCGCGGTCAGCACGAACGCCGCCGAGGTGAGCAAGTTCGGCATCGACACCGCGAACATGTTCGGCTTCTGGGACTGGGTCGGTGGACGTTACAGCATGGTTTCCGCGATCGGTTTATCGACGATGCTGGCAATCGGGCCGAAGGCGTTCGGTGAAATGCTCGCCGGCTTCCACGCGATGGATACGCACTACCGCACCGCACCGCTCGAGAAGAATATCCCCGCACTCGTGGGCCTGCTCGGCCTCTGGTACACGGACTTCTTCGGGGCCGAAACCGTGGCGGTGTTGCCGTACGATCAGTATCTGAAACGCTTCCCCGCGTACCTGCAACAACTGACGATGGAAAGCAACGGCAAGAGCGTCACGCTCGATGGTACTGCCGTCGATTACGCCACTGGCGCAGTCTATTGGGGCGAGCCGGGCACGAACGGGCAACACTCGTTTTACCAACTGATTCACCAAGGCACGCGACTGATCCCGTGCGATTTCCTCGGCTTCTGTAAATCGCTGAATCCGCACGCGCCGCACCACGATATTTTAATGGCGAACCTATTCGCGCAATCGGAGGCACTCGCGTTCGGCAAAACGGCGGAAGCGGTGAAGGCCGAAGGCCACCCCGACTGGCTGGTGCCGCACCGCACCTTCGCGGGCAATCGTCCATCGAACACGCTGTTGCTCGAAAAGCTCGACCCCGCCGCCGTCGGCAAACTCGTCGCGCTTTACGAGCATATCGTCTTCACGCAAGGCGTCATCTGGAACGTCGGCTCCTTCGACCAATGGGGCGTCGAACTCGGGAAAGTGCTAGCCCAGAAGATCCAACCCGAACTCGAAGCCGCAACCGAACCGACGCTAAAGCACGATAGCTCGACGAACGCGCTCATCCGCCAGTACCGGAAACGCCGCGCGAACTAACAGTAGTTGTGAGTTAAGAGTGGATCGTTGTCAGTCGAGTTCACTAACTGGCGACTTGAATCGGTGTTGCGAAAATTGGCAGGTCTTTGATGCGGTCGAAGAGGGCGCGTTCTTCTTCGATCGACATCGGTCGCAACGGGGTTCGCACGGGGCCGCAGTCGATGCCGATCATTTTCATGATCGCTTTGCCCGCACGAATACCGCCGAAGTCGATCAGCGCGCGTACGAGTTGCGCACTCGCGAATTGCTCGTTGCGGGCCAGTTCCCTATCGCCGCGTTGGTATGCGTGGAGCATCCGATGGTACACCGGCGCGGCATAGTTGTACGTACTGCCGACGGCACCCGTGACGCCGAGCGCGACGGCGGCGAGGAGGTATTCGTCGACGCCGAACATCACGCGGTAGCGGCGATTGTCGAGGTGTACGCACTCTTGTAACGAGAGCAGATCGGGATTGGAAAACTTCACGCCGGCGAGGTTCGGTATGGCATCGGCGGCGCGGCGTAAAACCTCGGCTGTCGGGAACATCACGCCGGTGGTGGAAGGAATATCGTAGTAGTAAAACGGCAAATTCGGTGCAGCCGACGCCACATCCGCGAGGTAAACGACGAGGTCTTTGATGCCCGATGGGCGGAAGTAAAACGGGGCCGTGACCGCGATGGCACTGGCACCGATCTGGCTCGCATGTGCGGTCAACGCTTTCGCATCGGCCGCACTCGCGTGACCCGCATGAACGATGATGCGAAGCGTGTCACCCGCAATTTTCATCCACGCTTCGGCCACGACTTTGCGTTCGTCGGTCGATAGCGAAAGTCCTTCGCCAGTCGTACCGCATACGAACGCACCGACCACGCCCGAATCGACCAGCACGCGGGCTTGCTCCGGTATGGTAGCCAGATTCAGCGTGCCATTTGCGTGGAAAGCGGTGAACGGCGCGGCGATGATGTCAAACGTCTGTGGGCTCATCGCTACTTGATCTTCCAAATGCGTACGGTGCCATCGCGGCCGCCACTGACGAGCGACTTGCCATCGGGGGTGAACCGCACCGCGTGTACGGTGCCCTTGTGGCGCGTGAAGCGTTCGATTTCTTCGCCGGTTTCGACATCCCAAAGTTTGATGAGGCCGTCCTGCCCCGCCGTGGCGAGGATGCGCCCGCAACACGAGAATGCAACCGACCAGATACCTTCATCGCCGGTGTTGATGGCGCGAACGAATTCGCCGTTATTGACTTTGTAAATGCGAACGGTGTGGTCCCAACTCGCCGTGGCCACGAGGCCGACGGCTTCATCCCGCGAGAAACTCACTCCGTATTCGGGGCCAGAGTGCCCTTTCAGTTTGACCTGTTCCCGTCCTGTGGCGACTTCCCAAAGTATCGTTTCCTTGTTCGAGCTAATCGAGGCGATTGTGGTATCGTCGGGCGAGAACGCGACGCCATTGATCACGCCAGCGTGCTTGAAGATTTTCGTTGGTTTCTTCACGGTTAGATCGCGGATATCCCAGATTTTGACGTTCCCCATGCGGTCGCCAGTAACGATCATATTCCCTGCCGCGTTCAGTGCAGCCGACTTCACCGATCCTTCGTTATCGAGTTCAAGCTTGATTACCGCTTTCACGGAAACGTCCCATATTTTGATTTTTCCATCATCGCTCGCGGTGACGAGCGTGTTCCCGTCGGCTGAAAGATCGACCGTCCAAACCGGGCCACTATGCGCTTCGATCGTTTCGAGCGTTTTATTCGGGTTCACCTGCCAAAGTACGACGGTACCATCTTCCATACCCATCGCAATTCGGTTGCTGTCTTTGCTGGCGGAAACGGTCCAGACCGCGCCCGATTTGCTTTCATAAATTGCGGTGGCTTCCGGGCCGGTCGGCCCCGCCGCAACGGCGTTCGCGACTTGCGCAACGGGTGGCCCTGCGACTTCCACCGTCACTTCGCGGGTAGGCCCAAATGCATAGAAACCGGCCGCACCGGCGACCGTGCCGAGCAAAAATGGTACGGCCAAAAGGCCCGCGAGCCGAACCTGATGCGAACGGCGCTTCGCTCGGAACTTCGCGGCCGTCAACGATAACATGCAGACATCGGACTTCACCGCGTGTTCCGCTGGCTGCATACACGCATATTGTGCGGACAGGATTTCCGACAATTCGGCGGCAGACTGGATGCGTTTGTTCGGATCTTTTGCGAGCAACCGATCGATGACGTCTTCGAGCCACGCGGGAACCTCGGGGTTCAAGGTGTGCAACGGGATGTGCGCCTCGTCGGATAACCGACGCAGCACGGCAAGCGGCGTCTTGCCCGCGAACGGTGGCTGGCCGGCGAGCGATTCGTACAGTACCGAACCGAGGCTGAACAAGTCCGAGCGATGATCGACATCGTCGCCGCGTGCCTGTTCGGGGGCCATGTACAACGGCGTGCCGGCCACGAAACCGGTGCGCGTCAACTTCATATCTTCCGCTGCGCGAGCAAGGCCGAAGTCCGTGAGCACGACTTTGTCCGTGCCGGATTCGATCATGATGTTCGCGGGTTTGATGTCGCGGTGAATCAGCTTCGCGGCATGCGCACTCGCCAACCCCGCGGCCGCTTGCATCCCGAAATTGACGGCTTCCGCCACGCTCAACTTCTTGACCCGAAGCAGCCGTTCCTCCAGCGTTTCGCCGTTGACGAGTTGCATCACCATGTACGGCAAACCGGAACGATCGTCTTCGTTCACCTGATACACGGCAACGATGTTATCGTGCGTGACGGCCGCAGCGGCGCGGGCTTCACGGCAAAAACGCTGGCGGGCGAGTTCGTCGTTTGCGAGCAACGGGTCGAGTACCTTCACCGCGACGTCGCGCTGGAGTGACGCATCGATTGCGTGCAACACGACACCCATGCCGCCACGACCGACGACGCGAACGACTTCGAACGCGCCGATCCGGCCGATCCGATCCGGAGTATTCGTCGGCTGCAAGAAATCGAGTTTGAGTTCCCCGCTGCGCGGCTTCGAGCCGTTTTGCTCGTGCCCGATCGTAATGTCTAACAGATTTTCCGCGCGGCTGATTGCCTTCCAGTACGCCGATTCTTTCGGTGGCTCGGCGGTCAGAATGCTCCGAAACGACCCGGAAAATTTCACGTCGCCATCGGTCGCAACGAGTTCCAATCGCGACTGGCAACCGGAGCAAGAACCGACGTGCTCGGTCACTTCGTCATTTTCGTGCGCGGGCAACCGGTCGCGAACGAGCTTTTGCAAGTCGTCGTTCGATGGGCATTCGTGGCTCGTGTTCGTCGCCGTAATTGTCGGCATGAAATTCTCTCTCGAAAACTTACCAGGATTCCGTTTCCGATTCGATCAACTTGACTTCGTCGCGAAGTCGAGCGATCACGCGACTTTTCGCGACGTACACCGCACCCGTCGACATTTTCAATTCGTTACCGACCTCGAGCGCCGGTAGACCTTCCACTGCCGTCTTCCAGAAGGCATCCCACGTGGCTTTGTGGAACTCGGTTTTCACGCGATCCATCGCCTTCGCGGACAGCCTGCGTTGATACTCCAATTCCCAATCTTCGTCGGGATCGCCTTTGTCGGGAATCGAGTCGAGCCGCTCTTGTGCCCCGGAGTCGCCCGAAGCGCGGGGACGATTCCGATTGCTACTCAGGAAGTTGTAAATCTTGTTCCGCGTCACGGTGTACAGCCAGCCGCGGAACGTACCTCGTGCGGGATCGTAACGCATTTTACTCGCGTTCCGCGCCACGCTACGCATGACTTCCTGCATCAGGTCGGCGGCGTCGGCGTCTTGCAGCCCGCGATTCCTCGCGAAACCGTAGACGACGGGGCCGTACAAACGAATGAATTCTCCCCAAGCTTCCGCATCGTGGCCATCACCGAGGCGGGCGATGAGTGTAGCTCGAGTGATCGGCGCATCCGCCATACGGCGTCCTTAAACGATACCGTCGAAACCGATCATCCTTTCGACACCGAGCGGATGACAGATCGACTTCCGCACATTTTATGCGAAACGATGCAAAATTTCCCGGCTTTCCAGATAAGCGACATGGATTCTTGCGATCAGAGCGTCAGAACGACCTTCCCGAAGTGACTGCCGGTGGCGAGATATTCGAGCGATTCTGCAAACGCATCGAAGGGAAACGTGCGATCGATAATCGGGCGAATCGCCTTCGCGGCAAGGAATGCGTTCATCGCGAGGAAGTCCGTTCGCGAACCGACGTAGATGCCGTGGATCGTCGCATTTTTGGCCACGATGGGGAACAAACTGTCCGACGGTGGGCCAAACCCGGTCAGCACGCCGATGAGCGCGATCCGCCCGCCGGCCGCCACCGATGCCATCGATTTGCCGAGCGTGCCGCCGCCGCCGACTTCCACGACGCAGTCGACACCGCGCTTTTCGGTGAGCCGTGCGACTTCTTTTTCCCAATCGGGCGTCGTTCGATAATTGATCGAATCGCGGCAACCGAGTTCGCGAAGGCGTTCGCGTTTGGCATCGCTGCTCGACGTGCCAATCACGCGGCAACCCACGGCGTTTGCCAGTTGCAGCGCGAAGATCGAAACCCCACCCGTGCCGAGTATCAGCACCACATCATCGGGGGACAGCCCGCCGTGGTTCATGAGTGCCGACCACGCGGTGACACCCGCGCACGGCAAACAGGCGGCCTCTTCGTAAGACAAGTGATCCGGTATCGGGACAACCGCATCCGCACTGAGGTCGGCGTATTCCGTCATCATGCCATCGGCCGTCGCGCCACCGAGCGCACCGGGGTGATACTTCATGTTGAAGCGGCCACCGAGCCAGTCTGGGAAAAAGATCCCGGCCACGCGATCCCCAACTTTGACGCTTTCGACATCCGCACCGATGGCGACGACATCGCCCGCCCCATCGGAGAGCGGAATGCGACCCGCGACGTTACGACCCGCCTGATTTCGCAACTGAATGAGATCGCGATAGTTCAACGACACCGCTCGCACGCGAACGATCACCCGCCCCGCCGCCACCGTTGGCTCGGGGCGTTGCACTTCCGCTACAGCGAACGCGCTGCCACTCGAAACGAACTCGTAACATCGCATCGCGGAGGCTCCTTAAATCGTTTCGATGATCTCGCTCTTGCGGAAACGGACTTTCGCGAGCGTGGCGTTGGCATCGTCGACGGCCCGGTAGCCTGCGGTTGCAATTACGACCGCACGATAACCCTTCGCGGGTAGGCCGAGTATCTCGTCGTATTTCTCTGCGGCGAAACCTTCCATTGGGCAGGCGTCGATTCCCATCATCGCTGCGGTAGTCAAGAACACGCCGTGCGCGATGAACACTTGGCGTGTCATCCATTCGCGGACGTGATCCGGCGACTGGCGTGTCAACGAGCCGATCATCATGTTCTTGTAGGTATCGAGAACGCTCGGGTGGATGCCGCGGACTTCGGCGGATCGTGCAACCAGCCGTTCGGCGTCGGCGGGACCGACATCGGCTTTCACGGCAAACACGACGAGGTGCGAGGCATCGACAATCTGACGTTGCCCCCACGTGTGCGGCAACAGTTTCTCGCGCGTTCCCCGGTCGTTGACGACGAAGAACTTCCACGGCTGCAAGCCGTACGAAGACGGCGCGAGAATGAGCGCCTCTTCGAGTTTCACCCATACATCGGCAGGGATCTTTCGCGAAGTATCGAACTTCTTGACGGCGTAGCGCCAACGGAGTTGATCGAGGACTTCATCGTGTGGAAAACTATTCATCTATGCTCCAGTATCGGGATGTTACTTCTTCTCGGTGAAGGCGTACAAGTGGCCTGCGGTCCGCACGAAGAGCGTGTCGTTTGCGATTGCGGGTGTGGCAGCGACTCGTTCGCCCAACTTCGGGTTCTTCACGACGACTTCCGGCATCTTCTCGCCCGCTTTCAACACGGTGATCGTACCGTCGTCGAGCATCGTGAAGTAAATGTTGCCGTTCGCCGCAACTGCCGAAGCATAATAGCGACCTGCGGCGACCACACGTTCTTGACCGTAAATTTCGCTGCCGGTTTTCGTGTCGTACGCGGTCACGAGGCCACCATCTTTGACGAGCACGAGTTGGCCGCCGATGACGACGCCCGACGGAACGTATGGCAAGCCCTTGGTCTTCTTCCAGATGACGTGCGTCTTCGTGATGTCGCCTTTGCCGCCAGATTTGATCGCCATCGCGCTGTTTTTCCCTGCCGACATGAATTTGATCGTCGCATCCCACTCGTCGCGGGTGATGAATCCGTCTTTGTCCGTGTCGTTGTTATCGAAAAAGCCTTTGAGGAAGCTGTTTTCGGATTCCTCGCGGCTCAGCTTCCCGTCTTTGTTCGCGTCGGCTTCGAGGAGTTTATCGAAGGTCGGCATCTTGAAGTCTTTGTCTTCTGCATCGCCCGGCGACCACCCCGCGAAGAACAGCGTGTCGTCGACGACGATCGGGCTGGTGCAACATGCCGAGGGCATCCCGGCGACGCTCCAGATCTCGTCGCCCGTTTTCGCATCGTAGGCAATCATCCGCCCGTAACCGCCCGAAACAATCTGCTTTCCCGTCGGCGTATTCCAGACGATCGGCGTGCAGTACGACGTCGGCGATTGACGCTTTTTCTCCCACTTCAACGAACCGGTTGTCGCGTCGATGACGACGATTTTCGGATCCGTCTTTTCATCGCGAACGAGTACGACTGTACCATCGACGAGAATCGGAGAAGTTCCCGTACCGAAGTCCGCTGCCGTGACGGCCATCGGCATCTCGAATTTCCAAAGCTCCTTGCCGGTTAGGTCGTAGCAGAACAACCCGGCCGACCCGAAGTACGACACGATTCGCGTGCCATCGGTAACGGGCGTCGAAGCGGCAGGGCTGCCTTCGGTCTTGTGATACGCTTCGATCTTGGCAGCGGGTGCCTCGGCTCGCCAGAGTTCTTTGCCCTCGGCTTCGTCGTAAGCGATCGTGTAGAGCTTGCCGCTATCGAATGCCGTGAGGATCACTTTGCCCGCCACGATGATCGGCGACGAAAAGCCCGCTGGGACTTTGATTTTCCACTTCACGTTCTTGTCCGGGCCAACCTCAGTCGGCGGTTTCTGCCCGACCGCGATACCGGTCCCGCCGGGGCCGCGAAACTGATACCAACCCGCAGGCTTGTCTTCCGCAGAAGCGAAGCCGGATGCAAACACCATCGCGAGAACGCTGAGAACAGGCTTCATGAGACGCTCCTCGTTGGAACCCGATTCGGAAGTCGATAATAGTTATACACAAGGCGCGTTGCGGGCCAGTGTCGTGGCACAGTTAACGTGATCGCGCTGCCGGTTTACATGGAAAGCGAACTCGCATGAAAGCCCTACAACTCGAACGCCCCGGCTCGTTTCGGGTGATCGATGTGCCCGAACCGCCGACACCGGGCGCGGGTGAAGCCGTCGTTCGCGTTCACCGCGTCGGGATTTGCGGCACCGATTATTCGGGTTTTCTCGGCAAGATGCCATTCTTCAGTTACCCGCGAATTCCCGGTCACGAACTCGGCGTGGAAGTCGTTGCCGTCGGCCCCGATGTGACGAACGTCAAGCCTGGCGACCGTTGCAGTATCGAGCCGTACATCAACTGCCAGCATTGTTATTCGTGCGTTCGCGGCCACACGAATTGCTGCATGAATCATCAAACGCTCGGCGTGCATTGCGACGGCGGATTGCAACGGCTGTTCGCGATTCCCGCACGCAAACTCCACGTGTCCCGCACGCTTAGCTACGACCAACTCGCACTCGTCGAAACGCTCGGCATCGGCTGCCATGCGATCAATCGCGGCAACCCGAAACCCGGCGAACATATCCTGATCATCGGCGCGGGGCCGATCGGCCTCAGCGCCGTCGAGTTCGCGAAACTGACCGGCGCGAAAACCATCGTCATGGACATCAACGCGCAACGCCTCCAGTTCGTTCGCGAAACGATGGGCGTGCCCGATACGATTCTCGTCACGGGCGATGGCAGCGAACTCAAACGAATCGAAGAGATCACAGGTGGGAACTTCGCCGATGTCGTTATCGATGCGACGGGTAGTAACAAGTCGATGGCGAACGCTTACAATTTCGTCGCATTCGCGGGCCGCTTGATCTTCGTCGGCATCACGAGCCAGGAGATCGCGTTTACTCAACCGCTGATGCACCGCCGCGAAATGACCTTCCTCGCAAGCCGTAATGCGCTCTCCGCCGACTTCACCCGTATCATTCGCCTCATCGAAGACGGCACGATTAACACGAAGCCGTGGATTACGCACCAGAGCCACTTCGACGCGATGATCGACGTATTTCCGACCTGGATGAAGCCCGAATCGGGCGTGATTAAAGCCGTCGTATCCATCGACTGAGGAGCTGCAAATGAAGTCCGCCGTCACCGTGAGTTTGGTTCCCGAAGCGAAGAGCGGCCCGTTCGTGCTATCGGACGACCTGGCTACGTCGTGCAAAACCGCGAAGGAACTCGGCTTCGACGCCATCGAGTTATTCGCCCCCGGCCCCGATGCGGCACCCGATCTCAAAGCGATACTCAGCGACAACGGCCTGTCACTCGCCGCCGTCGGCACCGGCGCGGGCTATGTGAAACATGGGCTGACTCTCTCCGACGAAGACGCCAGCGTCCGGCGCAAGGCGTTCGATTTCGTGAAGTCGATGATCGAATTCGGTGCCAAACACCACGCTCCCGCGATCATCGGCTCGATGCAAGGACGATGGGGCATGGGCCACAGCCGCGAAGCCGCGACGGGGCAGCTCGTGTGGGCGTTGCAAACGCTCGGCGAGTACGCGGGCCGATGTGGCACGAAGCTGATTTACGAGCCGCTGAACCGATACGAAACGAACTTTTGCAACCGCCTCGAACAAGGCATCGATCTGCTGAAAATGGCGAACGAACCGCACGTCGTGTTGCTGGCGGATCTGTTTCACATGAGCATCGAAGAAGTCGATGTTGCGAAGGCTATCGAATCGGCCGACGACAAGATCGGCCACGTTCACCTCGCCGACTCGAACCGTCGCCCCGCCGGTGGTGGTCACACGAACTTCAAGCGAATCGCGTCCGCGCTGGAGAAGATTGGCTACACCGGTTACATCTCTGCCGAAGCGTTCCCATACCCCGACAGCCTGAGCGCCGCCACCGCCACAATTGCGGCATACAAGAAATTTTTCATCGTGTGAATGCGAACGGTACAGGTTCTACGGCAGACGTAGAGCGATCTCGTAGATTTCGTCGATGTCGAGCAATAGGTCGCTTTTCTCGAAGAGTGCCGCGAGCGCGGCCTTGTGGATCTTCATCTTCGTATCGCCGACGCCGATGGCCCCGTAGCAGGTAATGCCATCGTGATCTTTGCCGCGGTCGCCGAGTGCCACGCCCTCGATACCGGCGGGCGGTACGCCGTTGAGGTCGATGACCACGCGCAGTTGTTTGGCCGTGTCGCGGACCTTTTTCGGTAACAACAGCACGCCCGGTGCCCCCGCTGCGATGACGAGTTCCCGGCCCTGCAATGCCTTCGGGCCATCGCTACTGGTGGCCACGCTGACGGCTTCGATCTTCGCGCCGGGCACCTCTTGGCGAATCTTCGCGGCCACCGCTTCGGCACGGTCGAGTTGCCGCGAACCGAGCCGCACGTGCCCGCCATGTTTCGCCAACAACCTTGCCACACGCTGACCGACGGGGCCGGTGCCACCGAGGACGAGCGATTCGACGCTATCCAGATTCACGTGCCGCGCGGCGGCCCGCACCGATGCCGCCGCGGTGGTGTTCGCACCATTGGAATCGAGCATCACGGACACGGTCAGCTTCGCGGCAGGTATCAGTTGTTTGCGAATCTCCGCGACGACGGCTTCACCCGCAGCGACATCCGAGCCACCGACGAAGATCGCGGTACGGTGCAGATCCTTCGCGCCGCGTGTAAAAATGCAGCCATGCACGAGCGTCACGACATTCTCCGGCGTGACGCCGCCGTAACTGAAAATATGCTGCGCACCCGCATCGACGGCCACGACGCGGTCGAAAGTACTCGGCAACGCATCGGTATCGAGCTGAACGAGAATCGTCGGTTTTTCAGACATCGGTTCGCCAGAAGTGAGGGAAGGCGAAAGAGAAACAAATACGAGCCACCGGGTTTATCCCGGCGGAACGCGAACGAGATACTTATTTGGGGCTGAACGGGTGCTTTTCGGTGCGACGCGCCAGAACGGTGTCGATGCTCGGCTCTTGGTGCATCGCGCTCTTGATCGCGAGCTTCGTGGCGGCGTAGTTGTAGTCGTAGATCTTCGAGTCGTCGGCGGCTTGTGGGTGAATGAACACGCCGCAAACGATGACGTACTCTTCGGCCTTGTCCTTCGGGATCACGCCATCGGCGACGCTATCGGCAACGGCGCGAGCCACGGCGGCCTGGGCGGGGCCGAACATTTGCACGGCTTGCTTCAAACCTTTGATCGTGACTTTCGTAATCATCACGGTGGCGGGCTTGCAAATCAGGTTCGGGGTAATGACGGCGAGGAGGCTGTTGTGGCCTTCCGATTGCGTGGCCAGTGCGTTGGCGAATGCCGCGCCGACGGGGCCGGTCTTCGCGCCGATCATGAGGTCGATGTGGGCGATTTCGTTGCCATCGCCTGCCAAACCTTCACCGATGAACATGGACATAAGTAGCCTCCGGAGGGTGGGGAAACGCAAGTCGCTTCCGACCACTAATTGCTAGGAATCCGCCGACGAAAAGCAACCCATCGACTCGACGAGTTCTCGTATATCGGAGTTGGCATCCCAACGGCACTCGTCGACGAGCCACATTGGGGCGACCTTTTGACCAAATAGCAACTTCGCGGCGTGGTACCGACAGATCCCGCATGGTGTCGCCAAGTACGAGCGAAGAGCCAACTCCGCGCAATTGGCACTCGGGTTCTGTTCGAGAATTTTGATCAGGTCAGAAATGATGCCGTGACATTCGTCGCTGTTGTCGGATAGTGTCAAGTTCGCGTTCAGCGAATCCTCATCGCCGGACTGAAAGTTTCGGACGAACAATTCGAGAAAGCCCGACACTGCGATTCGCTGCCGAATGTTGTCGATGGCAAACTTGCGGATGGCCGGGTGCGCGTTCTGGGACACGGCTATGTAAGTGCGATCGCGCACACGTTCGTCGGTATGATCCAGCAAAGCGAGAATTCGTTCGTCGAATTGCGTCATCGCACGGTTTGAGAAGATGCAAAGGTAGTTCACCAGAATATCGGGATCGCTCTGACAAAATAACCGATACAAGGCTACCCGCAAATCGGCATCGCTCGCATCCATGCCCCACCTGCGAAACACGAACGCCCGATCTCGCAAACGATCTCCCGCCTCTTGGATGATTTCATCGAGTGACAACTTGCTCTTCCGATCTGCGAAACTGCGTACTACGCCGGCTTTCATTGCCGTTGCCGACTGCCAATGTGTGCGAAATCGGTCGATATCGATCGAAGTTTCCGACTCACGATTCAGAATGGAAATGATGGTCTGTTCACCGAGCGTTTCGGTAGCATCGTTGATAATTGACAAATCATCCCAGTCCCATTCTCGATTCGACAGCGACCTCCCTCGCAACTCGGCTGCAAACAGGAAACCCGCTTCGCGATCGAGTTCGATCAGTTCCGCTTCGCCGAGCCAAGGGCTATCGGATACTGGCTTGTCGGCAACGATGTCTCGTAATCTCGTGCGGAATCGCTCATCGCCCTGTCGAGCATAGAACACGCAGAATTCGCAAAGTTGTCGGACGGCGAGGCCATCGACGATGGTCATCGTCGCTGTCAGAATCGCCTCGCGAAAAGTGTCTACTGCTCCAACTGCTTCCACGATTTCCCACAACCATATCCCCCGAGGTGATTCACATTGTCCGTCGTAGCGCATATCGTTCAAGCATGCTTCGAGGAGCGCGCCTTCGTCGCTCCAACGACCGCTCTTCGCCCAAAGCACAGCACGCCCGAGTCCCTTACGCAAGGCATCGCGATGCTGGTCGTGCGAAGGGATCATAGGCGGTGAGGGATCGACACAGTTCATCTGGCGTTTCTTTCGCGGTGGGTTAGCCGGGTTAGCCCAATGATACCGACACATACAGTCGCAAATTGACTTTCAATTGTGCATCCAGTAGTACCAACCGGGTGCGTACGTCATGTGCTGAATATGATATGTGTTACATTTGGTGAGTTTCATCACTTCTTCGATGGTACCGCCATTATTGTCGAGTTGATAGATGAACTCGCTAGTCGCGTCATCTGCAAGTATGCTGGTGTGTTCCAGCACGAAATAGAGGAGTCTGCCATTTCGATACACACTCGTAATGCCCATCCGTTTGAGTTCTGTCGGGAGTTGCTTTTCATATAAATGTTCGCCGTGCGCAAGTTGGTGGCTTTGAACAAAATCGAATAATACATCCTTTTTGTAATGGAAATCGATGCTCCGCCCGCATTCGTATCTCATACTTGAACGAACGATTACCATCGTTACATAGCTAGTAAAGCCACAGCATAGAATAACAGCCAGGCAGTACTGCAAATGGATCTTGCGAATCATTCTCGGTTTGTCCGTTAGTATGACAGCTCAATGGTTGAACAAGAACTCGCGGCTGTTGAGTAGCACCCAGAGGAGGTCTTGCAGACCTTCGCGTGTTGCGGTGGCGCTGGATACCCACGACTTGGCTTTCGATAGTTCCTCGGCGGTGGGCGATCGCGAAAGTGTTGCCAGGTAGAGTTCGTGAATCGCGATGTCGGCGGTGGCTTTCGCGAGGATGAGTTTCTCGACTCGTCCGGTTTTCTCGGCGATTTTCTTGTTGAGGAAGTCGCCGTTGAGCAGGTGCATCGCCTGCGCGATGTTCGGCATCGTAGTTCGCTCGCACTCGCAGACAATCTGCCGTGCGGGGCGACCGAACGTGTCGAGCAAGTACGAACGCACTTCGGGGTCGGGGAGTTGGATCGCGCGCGTGCCGAGGGGCAGGCCGATGTACTTCTCACGCGTGCCGGTGGCGAAGTCGATCGCGTCGGCCATCTGCTCTGCCGTCAGTCGCTTCGTCGTGTATCGGGTGAAATGCACGTTCGTCGCATCGACCTTGTTCCCGTCGATCACTGCCGACGATAACTGATACGCACGGCTGCGGAAAATCGTTTTCAACAGGTGTTTCACATCGTACTTGTTCGCCACAAAGTCTGCGGCTAATGCGTCGAGGAGTTCGGGGTTCGATGCCGGGTTCGTCGCGCGCATGTCGTCGAGTGGTTCGACGAGGCCGTGGCCCATCAGGTAACCCCAGAAGCGGTTCGCGAGGTTCTTCGCGAAGAACGGGTTACCGGGTGTCGTCATCCACTCGGCGAGTTTTTTACGACGGTCGAATTCATCTTCCATCTCCACGGAATCGAACGGGCGAGGCTTCATTACTTTGCGCTTGCGCGGGTGCGTCGTTTCCCCCGTGGGGCGTAGATAAATCACCGATTCCTGGCCGAACAAGCCGAACTCGGCACTCGTTTTGCGGCCGAGCCGTGCGAAGAATGCGGCCATGCTGTAATAGTCGTCCTGACTCCATTTCTCGAACGGGTGTTGATGGCACTTCGCACATTGCATCCGCACGCCGAGGAACACTTGTGCGGTAGTTTCGGCCCATTCGTCGGGGTTGCTGCCGACCTTGTAGAAATTCGCGGGGCCTTCGGTGAACGTGCTGCCTTCTGCGGTGATGACATCGCGAGCGAAGGCGTCGGCGGGTACGTTGTCCCGCACGGCAGCACGCACCCAGTTGTGGAAACTCCACATGCCTTTCTCTTGCAGGGCCGTGCGATTGATCCGCAATAAGTCGCCCCATTTCAGCGCCCACCAGTCGATGAACTCGGGCCGTTCGACGACCGCATCGATCGCCTTTTCTCGCTTCTTCGGATCGGTGTCTTTCAGGAATGCGCGGATTTCATCCGGCGTTGGCAGCGTGCCGATGGCATCGAGATAAAGCCTGCGAAGGAAGTCGTCGTCGGCCGCGAGTGGCGACGGGAGCAGACCGAGATCTTTCCACTTCGCCGCCAGCTTTTCGTCGATGAAGTTGTTCGCGGGGAACTTCGGGTAACTCGCGATCGTGGCATACGGCAACGTCACACGCGCGACTTCCGCCCGGCCCGCGAAACGGATCATGATGTGCGTCTCGCCGGTCGTCTTGGCCGTGACGAGTCCTTGCGGAGTGACGCTTGCAACGGCGTCGTTGAGCGCGTCGAACTGTGCCGTGGTCGTCACATCTTCGCGCCGGCCATCAGACCAAATCGCGGTGACGGCGAGCGATTGCGTTTCGCCGGGCACCATGACGCGACCACGCGGGAAAATCTCGATGCTCGTGGCAACGGCATCTTTGTCGGTCGGCTCGGGGGCACCGTCTTCCATCCAGCGGCGGATCGTTTCGTATTCGCGCGAGTTCGCGGGCAGTTTTTCGCCGCCGCCGTGTTCCATGTTCAACGATGGCTTCGCCAGCACGATGCTTCGGTCCGGGTCGGCCATCACGACGCGACGGCCTTCGTTACTGCGGACGATCTGTTCGTAATCGAACGACGGATCGAAGCCAAACAACGACAGGCGAAACCCGCCGCGGCCAAGTTGGGCACCGTGGCAACCCCCCGCATTGCACCCTGCCTTCGTGAGTATCGGCACGATCTCCGAACGGAAAATCACCGGCAGATTCGCAGTGTACTTCTCGATCGTCACGGGAACGCTGGCAGTAACCCCCGCACTCACTGTCACTGCGGTGACACCATCGCCGATCGGTCGCACGATTCCCTTCGCATCGACATTGGCAACCTTCGCGTTTGCCGAGGTGAACGTCGCCGACCGGGTGAGATCGCGAGTGTGCCCGTCGGCGTATTCGCCGATCACGATCAACCGTTGCAGCGCTTGCGGGCCAGACAGCGTCACCGCGTTCGGGTAAACGATCAGCTTCGTGGGCGGGGCATCGGCAGCATCGGTATTAACTGCAAAACCAATCGCTAACGCAACGGTGAGGAGAACTCGCATGAATACGGACCCCGAAACGGTGGGTGGGGTGTTACGGTCTGGAACGCCGGCAGGTGGGTATCGATCACCGGCATCTGAATGGTGACGGAACGAATGGCTCGCGTCAAGCGAAATCGAGATGCGACGTGTCGTTGCCGTGCCGCCGAGTTTGGGTTACGCGGCGACAGTCGATTCTTCGCGAACGGCGGACAGTGGTTTGAATGCTCTCAAAACGAGCACGCGGCCGAGAAATCGTTCGAGCAGACTCGTCGGCAACAATCGCCAGACGTGGGGCAATTCGGACCGCCGCAGATGTCGTTGATTGACGCGGAAATCGCGGAAGCGGGAGAATGCCGTGCGTAACTCGTGGGCGGTCAGTTTGGGTCCGGTCGTCGGTGCGGGCGGCGCTTGCCAGTAGAGGCGTTGCAGCGGCAGCAGCCACCGTTGCCAACGGCCGACATCGTACCACGCGGGGAAAAGTGCGAGCAGTTTCCCGCCCGGTTTCAGAACGCGATACATCTCCTCGGCCACCTTCGCGAGGTTCGCATGATGCGCGTTCAGCGTATTCAAATAGGCGAGATCGAAGGCACCACGCGCGAACGGTAACGCTTCCGCAGTTGGCGTTTCGACTATCGGCAAGTTGAGGCCGCGCAACTCGAAATTGCGCCGCATTGCCAAGGTGTCATCGAGCGGTAATGCGCAAATCGTGACTTGCGTTTCGTGTCGCCGATACTGGATGGCATCGGTACCCAAGCCGGGGCCGACCATGACCAGCGATTCGCCGACGTGCCGCCGAAACTCCAACAGTTTCGGCAACCATTCGCCCTGCCGCGCATAGCGCTTGAGTTCGATTTCCTCGTACCATCCGCGGGTAAACGGTTCGAGTCCGCGTGCAGTGGGCCGCTCGAACGGAGGTCGCAACAATTCGCGTGCCGCCATCCTGCAAGCCGGGTCCGGCTCGCTGTCGTAGATTCGCAATTGTGGCACGGCGTCGGGTAACATTCCGCGAGCGATACCCTGTACCGATCGCCACGTCAACGCCGGTTCCGTCGGCGACGCGATTCGCTACCTGCTCGCGCGTTTATGCAATTTGGAAACTTCCGGAAGTGAGTCCGACAAACGGGGAGTTACTGTCGCGGCGGATCGGTGGCGGCCCCTTCAAAGGGGGGTGCGGACATCCAGATGCCGCTGACGCCGTGGAAGTAGCCGACGTCGTATAGTCGGCTCATTTCTGCCGGCTCGAAGTTCAAACCGAGCGTGCGACCGTCGTCGCTATCGGGTATCGCGGTCAGGTGGAAATTTGCACCGGCGTTTCGCGATTGATGGAACAATGTGGCCACTTCCGCACGGCAGTGCGCGTGCAGAATGCCTGCTGCGGAAGCCGCCAGCACGGGCAACACGCGAGGTCGCACGGGGGCGGGATCGGTGAACAGCTTGCCGGAAACGATCACGTAGACATCCGCGCCAGTCGATCCCTCCGGTTGTGGCGGTAAGGAACCGGGTGGCGCGAACAGTTGCGCCGTCGCCCCGCCATCGACGTGCAATTCGACCGATGTTTTCCCGTTGGCTCCGTTCGTAATGGCAACGGGAGGCAACATGCCGGGAACGGAACACGAAGCTAACAAGATTCGGCGAAACCGATCGACGGCGACAGTGCCACCCTTCTCCGCAACGGCTCCCATGTCCCAAACGACGAGCTTTCGCGTCGATAAACTCGTCGTGCCCACGTACAGCCTACGGCCCCGTCGGTGTTCAGTCGCGACGTATGCGAGTAATCGCTCGTCGACGACGGAATCGATGAGGCGTCGGAGCGGTTCGCTCGAAGCAATCGAGCCGGCCCAAGGTATGAGGATCCAGGCGCGGGTGTTGTAGATGTCCGCAGCGCGAATCGAGGTATAAAACTCTCGCGTGGCTTCATCGAATTGGGGGCCGAGGAATGCCACGGTGGCGATCAGTGCTCCGGTGCTAATGCCGGTCACGACGTCGAATTGCGGACGGGTGCCCGTTTTTGACCAACCGGAAAGAAATCCGGCCGTGTAAGCCCCGTACATGCCGCCGCCCGAAATCACGAGCATCGTTTTCGGCGACGCGGGTGGCGTTACGGGAGTGAGAATTTCTTCCGGTGGGTTCGCCGTCGCCAAGCGGACCGTTTGGCGAACCCGCGAGTTGTCCGTCGGCGCGCACGTTTCGCGCGATCGACAACCGAGCGTCACGCTCACTGCGAGTAGTAAACAGGTCGGTATCGCACGCGATAATCGATTTCGTCGGAACATCTTGGCAGTTTCCATAGCGACATTATCTACGTCGCGTCAAGCATTTTCGCCAGAAATCTGTGCCGCGTTCCGCTGTGTGCGGGCTACGCATAGGTTGGGCACTTTCGAGAAGTGTCCACTTTGGAATTCATTCGCTGACATCGCTGCGCAAACGGCGTATAATCGAGATACGTTATACACACACCGACTCTTCCCCACCGACCTTTTTGCCGGGAGGCCCACGATATGCGACGCCGAATTGCAATCTCTCTCTCGTTTGCCGCCTGCTTGGCGACGTTCTTCAGCCCCGTTGCACGCTCGCAAGACGCAGCGCCGAGCGATGAATCGATCACCACTTTCGATGGCGTGAAACTCGACGTCAAGTTCTATAAGGCGGCGGTTCAGAAGAACGGCTCGGTCGTGATATTGCTCCACGCCTTCGGGAAAGACCCGAACAAAGGCGATTGGGACGGCCTCGCCAAGACGCTCACCAAAGAAGGATTCAACGTCGTTCGCTTCGACTTCCGCGGTCACGGCAAAAGCACCGACGTGGTTCCCGAAATGTTTTGGAAGAACGATCCATTCAGCACTTTGAACAAGGCGCACATGAAGGGCGCGGCCAAAGGCACTACCAAGGAAATCCTGGTTAAGGATTTCGAAAAGAAGACCGCGTACTTTCCGATGCTCGTCAACGATATCGCCGCGATCCGTTCGCTCGTCGACATCAAAAACGATCTGGGCGAAGTGAACGCCAGTTCGATTTACTTCGTAGGGGCAGGCGATGCGGCCACGCTGGGAATGATGTTCATGACGAGCGAATGGCATCGCGATGCGAAACTCCCGAACGTCGCGATCCCTGCGCTACTCCCGCGATTCGTCTCCGCAACGGGACGCATCTACGGTACGGACCCGGCCGGTCGCGATTACGGTGGCGGCGTCTGGTTGTCGCCGACGCGACATCCGAGTGTGAGCGCGAACGCAGTCGAAAGCTGGGTCTCGAAGTACGGTCGCGATACGAACGGAGATATGAGGAAAGAAACGCCGATGCTCTTCGTCCACGGAGACAAAGACAAAGAAGGCGATCTATCTTGTAAGTACTTCACGAATCAAGTGATGGTCGCAGGTGGCAAAACGTCGCCGAAGCTCGACAAACTCGACTTCACCTTCCTCCGAACCATCAAAGGCACCGACCTCAAAGGCGTCGATTTGCTCGGCAAAGACGCCACGCTCGGCACCGAGAAGATGATTATCGAGTTCTTGAACAAGATGGAAATCGAGCGTAAGAAGAAGAACCGCACCGCTCGAGAATACAAGAACCCACTGCCAATCTTCATCAATTCGTTTCTGGCGAATTAACGAAGTTTCGTCGAACACTAGCGGCGGCTGGCTCGATACGTTTTGTTAGCCGACGCGCCAGTTTTGAAGTTGCGCTGTTTAGCCGCGCCGCGTAGGCTTTGCGTAGCGAAGCGCGGGGCGGAAACTCTCGAAACCAACGTGAATCAACCGCAATTAC
>JAYVXI010000058.1:0-22175 GCA_043785305.1 Limnoglobus sp.
GCGGAACTTCGTCCCGGTCGGCACGCCCGCTTCGATGCATCGCGCGCGATCGTCCGTCCACTCTCTCGGAAGGTACAAACGCACGCCGACCAAGGCGTGTTCCTTTTGCGAAACGTAGGGCAACAATATACTTGACGCACAGAACCGATGTCGATAAATTGACGCTTGCGACGAGGATTACTGGCTTTTGGAGTCGTCGGGTTTAGGCCCCCGCTTAGGCTTCTTGGCCTGTTGGTGTTGGTACTCAGCTTCCCGCTTATCGAGTTCCGACTTCGGCACTCCCATGAGTTTCCGGGCCAGTTCGTCGAACGCTGCAAAGTGGGCGGGTTTGTCGTCGGATTTTGGTTGGTTGGGGTCTTTCATTCTGGTAGTGTAGCCGATGGCGACCCAAAGATACAGCCTTTTCTTCCGGAGAGAGTCGTGTCCGATTTCGTTTGCCCGGATCATTAATCCCGCGTTCGCCGAGACCATACGATCAGACTCCATACGAAAGTGTTTTTCGGTATTCAGGGAGAATGTTACGGTTGCTTTGATGCTTAAGGACTTTGCGCATGAAGTATCATGGCGGTCTAAGGAACTCCAACTGTCTGAAACGCTGGCGATATATGAAATAACGGGGAAGTTGGTTTTCGACGGAAGCGTGTCTCGCGAGGTGAGAAATAAAGTATACGAACTGAGCAAGAAGACGTTCGATGATAAAAGGCACTCGGTGCACACCTCAACCTCACTTCGGTACGGAGACACATACGACATCATTAGAAATGACATGAAGATTGTATTCAGGCAGTTGATGCACAGTCAAATTGTAATGTGTTGGACGGCATTTGAAACTTTGGCGTGCGACGTATGGATCTGCGCAGTCGATGAGCACCCAAGGATTCTGGCATTGCTATCCGGCGAGCCAAAACGCATCGGAAGGCTAGCTAGGTCAGCAGGGCAAAGGAAAGACGACGATATTGCCGAGACTGACGCGGCGAGAAAGCGAGGGCTTTCTCTCAAAGTAATTTCAGATGAAACAAGATCTACGTTCAAGATAGATACAAGAATGGGCCATCTGCTTTATTCTTGCGACTTTGTTAAATTCATTAAGCTATCGAGCATCCGCGAAGCGTATAGTAGTGCGTTCGCTCAGCAGCACAAGAGGACAGGACTGTCGGGCATCGACGAGTCGCTATCGTCGAATTCGCTAGACGCAATCTCAGCTATTCGCAATCTGATAGTCCACAAGGGCGGGGTGGCTGACGATGAGTACATGGCGTGCGTTAATCGCAATGTCGGATTGCCGGTTGCAAAAGAAGGTGAAGCGATTATGTTAGAAGGTAAATTCGTCGGAGAACTGATAACAGAATTTGTAGACGCTTGCCTGAAATTGATAGTCTCGACCGATGATTGGATTTCTGAAGGAGCCGAAAATGGATAACCTCAATGCCGGTTCTCGGGAAGCTATCCCGCAACTTGAATCCCCGTGTGAATACTGCTGCGGTCGCGGCTGGATTAAAGATGCCGGCGATAAACTTCAATGCCGATCGTGTGATGGGTCTGGGTATCAGCCGACTGCGTTTGGAGAGCGTGTTCTAAATCTGATGCGTCACAACTTTCGACCGATGCTTGAATCGGTCGAAAAGTAGATCACTTTTTCTTACGCTTGCCCCGGCCCTCACGGCTGGATTTCAGGGGGGGACTCCGGGGCATTGCCAGTGAGAGCATCGTAGGTGATTCGCTTGCCCGCAATTTGCCCCAGCACGTCCTCGAACCGCTTCCCGTCAGTCCGCAACGTGCCGTCCGCGTTCTTCCGCTGGTTGTAGCGAAAAGCCTGTTCGTCAAGGTATCGGAAAAGGTGGAACGGTTCGACGCTGACGTAGGTGCCTTTGATGCACCGCTTCAACAGGCTCCAGTAGTTCTCCATGCCGTTCGTGTGAACGGTACCCCGGACGTACTCGACAGCATGGTCTACAGCTTCGTGGACGTAATCCGGTTCCAGTCCTTCGTAGCTCTTCAATGCGTCCGTGTTGAGGCTTGCACCGACCTCCACGTTTGCCCGGATTTCAGCGTGCAAAGTTCCCTTCTTCGTATCACCGATGACCTTAGTGCGAACTTCGCCACCGCGTTCCAGAACCCCCATCACGATTGCCTTGCCCGACGCCCCGCGTCCGTGAATCTTCTCCGCTCGCTTGTTCGCGTGCATGTTGCGGGCCTTTCCGCCGATGTACGTCTCGTCTACTTCCACTTCGCCTTTGAGCTTGGCTAGCGTGCCGTTTTGCATCGCTAAACGGATGCGGTGAAGAATGAACCATGCTGACTTCTGGGTGATGCCGAGCGCCCGGTGAATCTCCCATGAACTGATTCCGTTCTTAGCATTGGCAATGAGCCAAATGGCCGTGAGCCACTTGTCCAACCCGAGCGGGCTGTCTTCCATGATCGTACCGATCTTCACGCTGAACTGTTTCTTACAAACCTTGCACCGCCAGATACGGCGACTGGCGATAAACGAGCTTTCGACGCTGGCGCAATGCGGGCAAGTGATGCCGTGTGGCCACCGAATCGGGATAAGATAGCTCAGACAAGTGTCGGCATCCGAGAAGTACCGAACGGCTTCAACGAGGGTTGCGGGAGTGATGATTTCGTTTTCCATAACCTAATACTACACCCGACAGCCCTGTGTGTCAAGTATATTGTTGCCCAAGTAAGCCGTCAAACTGGTCTACGAGTCGGTGCCTCCGACTTCATTTCTGAAACAGTGGACTCTTCCAGATGCCGAGTTTGTTTAGCCAGAACTGCCAGACGGCGCGGAGCGTTTCGAGGCCGTACTTCGTGCTGCGTCCGAAGTTGATCTGGCTGGCTTCGTTGAAGTAACGCACCGGCACGGGGACGTCGCCGAGGCGGAAACCGAAGTGAACGGCTTGCACCAGGAATTGCGTGTCGAAGACGAAGTCGTTGCTGTTGTGGTCGAATGGGATGGTTTCGAGAACTTGCCGGCGATAGACGCGAAACCCACTATGAAACTCGCCGAGGTTCTGGCCGAGTGCGACGTTCTCGAACATCGTCAGCCCGCGATTGCAAATGTACTTCCACCACGGCATCCCGCATTTCAGGGCTTCTTTTCGAGAGCGAACGCGGTTGCCGAGCACGACATCGCAGATGCCGAGTTCGACGATACCCACCGCGTGCGGGATCACCCGCGCATCGTATTGATAGTCCGGGTGAATCATCACGATGACATCTGCACCGCGTTCGAGGCAGTAGCGGTAGCAGGTTTTTTGGTTGCCGCCGTAGCCGAGGTTCTGCGGGTGAACGATCACCGTCAGCCCCATTTGTTTCGCGATTTCCACCGTGCGATCTTTGCTGCCATCATCGACGAGGAGAATCTCATCGACGCAACCGGCCGGGAAATCGGCGATCGTGGCGGCGAGCGTTTTTTCGGCGTTATACGCGGGCAGAACGGCGATGATCTTGTGGATGCGGGGCCGATCCGGGGCGACGGGGCGGAGGATGCTATCGACGTGGAACACCGCGTGGGTGGGGTTCAGCGGCGGTTCCAGGAGCAAAGTTTGCGGCATCGCGGCGAAGACTCGGTGGAAGGCAACGGCGTGACCTGCGATTCGCAAAGTCACACCGTTTTATGATATGCCTTCGACGTGCGACCGGTTATGCGCGGAGGCGAAGGTTGCCCACGGCCCCGTCGTTTCGCCCGCCGACGAGTTGCTTCAGGTCGGCGATCTGCCGTGCGAGTTCCAACTGCCCCGTAACGAGGTCGGCGATTTGTTCGGATGCAAAACTCGCCGAAACGCCGCTTTGCCCGTGGTCTTCGCCCATACCCAACAGCCGCACGGTTTGATCGCGCAGTCGTTCGGAAACCAGGTCGAAGGCGGCAGCATGTCGTTCGTTCATACCGCGAACATCGGCAGAAAGCAGTCGGATCGACGAGTCGAATTTGTCGACGAGAACATCGAGCCGTTCATCGACCGAATCCTGAAATCGCCGCGATTCACTTTCGGCGCGGGTCGTCGATTCGGCGATCTGCATCTCCGCGTTTGCCATACGTGGGCCGAGTTGCGCGACCGCCATCGAAATGTCTTCGATGCGTCCGGGCATGGCGGTGAGCGCGTCGAGTCGGGTGACGGTTTCAGCAATCGGTGCCGCATGTGCCGTCAGCCGTTCGGACAAGGCTTCCAACCCGTTTGGCACATCGGCGAGCGCGGCGAACTGCGCGGAATAATCCGGGATCGCGAGCAACTGCTGCGAGACGACATCGATACGTTGCCCGATTCCGGCAATCTGCTCGGGTAGAACCGATGTGAGTTCTCGAGTCGCAGTCACTTGTTGAACGAGTTCCGCCGTGGTGGACTGGATCGTTGCGAGAGCCTCGAAGCGACGCTCCACCGATGACAGGCGGTCGACGACGGCGGCGAAGAGGATCTCGATCGTCGCTGCGTGATCCGCCGCTTCGACCTGAATCGACTGCGCCGTTTCCATCACGGTCTGATGCGTCGCTTGGCGTTGGCGATCGGCTGCCGAAAACTGCGCGGCAATACGGGTCATCGCCACGTTCAACGCATCGAGCTTACCGTCGGCGATCTGTCCCCGATTTACGAGCAGGCGAAAGCTATCTTGCTGATTTGCGAGCACCGATTGGAACGTACCGCGCGTCTCGGCCTGCGTCGTTTGCGATTGCTGATATTGCTTGTGGAAATTCCACGGCAACACGATCAGCCGCTTGACGTAGCGTGCGGCCTGCCCGAACACGGGGATCGTGCGAACGCGCGGCCGCAGCCAGTGGACGACTTTGCGAATCCCGTTCGGCGATTGGATCAAATTCATTTTGGATACTCCTTATGCGGCGCGTGACTCGCCCTTCGGTGGGGCGAATCCTTCGCGGAACGTTCGGTAAATGGCCGGTTCGTCGACGCGCTTTCCCACGGCACCTGGGACGTCGTCGAGTAACTGCAATCGCTTGTTTGCGAGATATTTTGCGACACCCGTCGGGTAGCGTGCGAGGCCGGAAAACACGGCAGTGCGAAAGCGATCTTCGTACGCCGCCTGCGTGAAATCTGCCGCATATTCGCGTGCTTGGCGTGCCCACTCCTCGGCCGTCAGCAACCCCATCGCAGTCGGACGCACACCGCGTTGCCACGCCCATTCGACTTGTGCAAATCGCGTGGCCAGCGCTGCGACGTCCCCCGTCGGGAACACGCGACCCAGACCGCCCGCCGTCTCCGGCGAAGCGCCCGCATCCGAGCAGATGACATAGCAGCCGCTCATGAGGGCTTCGACGATTGGCACGCCGAACCCTTCGTGGTGCGAAGGAAAGACGAAGACATCGGCCTCGGCGTAACGGCGTGCGAGTTCACTTGCGGACAGATCGTGGTGGAACCGAACGCGATTGCGGAGTAGCGGCGACTTTGCCAATTCGCGCAGATGTGCGAGGTACTCCGGGTCGCACCATGCCGTGCTGCCGGCGAGGTCGAGCGTGGCATCGGCGTTGCGCGACGCGAACTTCGCGAACGCAGCCATCAGGTCCGAGATCCCCTTCGACGCGACGAACCGCCCGACGTACAAGAACCGCAACGCTTGCCCCGCTTTGACGGGGCGGCGCGGTATTGGCTGGAACGACACCGCCGGGGCCACTCGCGTAATCCGCTCGGATGGAAGCCCGAACGACTCGAGTTCCTTCTGGATGTACCGGCTCGTCGTTTGCACGCGATCCGCCGCGAACAGGTTGTTGGCCTGGCAGAACGATTCCGCCAAGGTCGTTCGCTCGGTCTCGTTCAACAGGGCAGGCGGGGTGATGCCGTGGTAATAACCGATCACGTGCGCCGTGCGCGGCGCGAGCAAAATCGCATCGAACGCCGGGTAGCGAATGCCGAAGTGGAAGACGATGATATCCGACGATTGGAAGTGCGCATCGGCGACGATCGCGGAGGCCGAAGGCACCTCGACGATTCGCGAATCGCTGACGTTCCCGCCCATCGTGTACAGTCGCACGTCGGCGGCGGGACCACCCGCGAGCGGCATCGAGAGAGCATCGGCTTGCTGACGCGCAATGTTCGAGATCGCATCGCGCGACACGATGCAACCTGCGATTATCGAAGCGCGAAGCGGTTCCCCGCTGGCCCGGCTCATGGTGTTCCTCATGCGGCGAGGTTGCGGGGGCGGGGTACCATCAATGCGATGGCGGCATGGGTCAACGCGGCTGGCGCGTGTCGTTGCTCGTATTCCAAACGTGCGGCTTTCCCCATCCGCAGCCGCAACGGTTCATTGGAAAACAGACGGCGTAGTAAGCCGCTGAGCGACGTCGTGCTGCCGGGGTAGCCGAGTAACCCCGTCACGCCATCGACGACATAATCGGTCGCCACGCCGACCGCACAGGCGACGATTGGCTTGCCGAACATCATCGCCTCAATGATGGGAATCGCCGACGATTCCGCGTGTCCCATCCAGCACACGACGGATGCGGTTGCCACCGTATCGGCTTCGGTGGCAGTCGGAAATTCGCTCAGCAGATCGTCCCGAATCGCAGCGGCTTCGTTCGATTCGCCGATGAAATAGATGCCTGCTGTCGGCTCGGCTTCATCCGTTGCACGATCCGTTATCGCAAACGGAACTCGCTCGAAACTCCGCATGCCGGGCTGGCCATCGGTCGATCGTTTCGCGGCACGCAACGCCCGCGTCGATGGCGACGCGATCTTTTTCGCAAGCGAAATCGCGTACCGTTCGAGTTCGGTTTGCGGCGCGTTTGCCATATACGCAATCGTGCGGAAACGATCGTCGAGCAACGCGAACAGTCCCTCGGCATTCGCCGTCGGCACCCATACGGTCGAAATTTCGCGAACCTCCGTCATCGCGAGTAATTGCGAGTGTGCCACCCTCGCCCACTCTTCGCACGTGCCCGGTGTTCGCGACCGGATGCGGTGAATCCAAACGTCGTCGACGATCGGCGCACCCGTTTCGCCTTCGACAATTGCATGAACTTCCACGCCCGCAGCGGCCAGTCCCACGGCAATCTGTCGAAGTTGGTCACTGCGGTCGTCGGTGGCGGAAAAATACTCGCGGTGGATGAAGCCGACTGTTTGATGCGGCACCAGTCGCGCGGTCGTTTGCTCTATTGAAGGCAGCGACAAACCGGCGGGGTGGACGATGGCACCATCGAGTACCGTCACGCGATACCCGGCATCGATCAGCCGCGAACAGGTATTGGCATCGACCTCCGAATCGGCCTGCGCTTCGTCGAAACCACCTTCGGCCAGTAGCGTCGCTCGGCGGTAACTGATGCTCGAAGGATGCGGGCAAAGGAACGGGTCCGCCGTCGGAATTTGGAACGGCGTCAGCGGTGCGGCAACGTGTTTGACAATGCCCTTACGCGACACCACGCGGTAGCCAAGCTCGTCCGCAATTTGTCCACCCACGACGGCATCCGACGCAGTATTGTAGCCTTCGACGAGTCTCGCAACCCACCGACTATCGGGCACCGAACCCGCCTCGAGAAACGCGACGATCTCGCCCGATGCGCGTGCCACGCAGCGGTTTCGTGTGGCGGCGGCTCGCCGAGTGACGATCGAAATTTCCAATACATCGGGGCCGAACGTGCCGAGTTCGTCTTCCGAAATCGCAACGATTCGCTCGTAGTCGGAATGGGTCTGAAGGTTGAGCGCGCGCAATGTGACACGTTTCGCAGTCGGCGTACCAGACGTGACAATCGCACTGACCCGCATGGTCGGCACCCGATAACAGTGGAGCGCAGACACTGCGCGACTTCACTATTATCGGCCATGCGAAGATGCGAGTTTAACGAAGCTGCGGGGAACTACGTTGCGGCAACCAACCACGGAACAGACTAAAAAATGAGAGAGAAACGCAGTGTACGCCGAGGAGTTTCTGGTTGAAGTGACAATTTGCCCGAGATTTGGGTTCAGATATTTCAAGCGAAACTTCAAAAGTTTACGTATCATACTGCTTGATCTTATCATATCAAAGGAGTCGCCCATGATGTTGTTCTGGAAGATACGTTATTTGGACCGGTCCGACAAGATTTTCAAAGACCGCAACCTCAACCTCAACACGAACTCACTCGATCCGACCACTCAAGCCGCTGTCGAACTTGTCGCCGAGAGCAAGTCGTCCAAAACGGAGTGGGAGATTCTGAAATACAAGCACCTCTTCGCCAAAGGCACCGTAGTAAGCGTGGGCAACCCCGATAACTGGGACCGGTTCATGAGCGTCGGGCCGTCCGAGTATCTAGAGGACGAGTTGGGCAATGAGATTACTGATAATGAGATGGCCCAGATCCTTACCGGAAGTTCTACGGCCCGGTCCATCCCAAGAGGCGCAAAGCAACACGACATCGACTTCATGCACTCCGAGCCTAAGCCGATCCCGCTAGCCGAAGTCTCGCTGACCACGGAGGAAGTCCGGCTGTTGGGCTATTTCGTGCGAGACCTACGGGAGTTGCAGGAATCCGCTTTCATGACGGACGGCCCCGGCACGCTGAAAACGTCCGGCAATACCATACTATCCTCTGCAGGGAATCCCATTCTCGAAACTGCCGTCACGGACGAGGAAATTCGATCTTTCGTCATGATCTTCCGCCGCCTCTATATGACAGGTAATCATGATCCAGCCAGTTTCACGAAGGTTGTTCCAATTTTTGTAAAGGCACTCGGAGACCACCCTCTTAGCAAGTGGATAGAGGGGATGTTCAAAGATTACCATCGACATCTGGAGTCCGCCCCTGACACATGGCCATTCGTGCCCTGCACGTTCTCCACGAAACTGTTGATCGACGTGTTTCTCTACACTCAGTACGCACATCAGCCGAGCGCCGACCGGCAGCGGCAGTTCGGAGAGTGCCTTGCCGTAGTCCACGGCCATCGCGCGGTCCTTACTTGGATGTTCCTCACAGAGATCTGGCAACTCAGCCTGGAGGTCGGGAACGTTGGCAAGGTTATTGCGTCGTGGTTCAAGCAATACTGCGATCACCATAGTGTCTCGCCAAATGTTCTGAACTCGCTACGTGACCATCATGATGGTCTGGGTTCCGCCGAGAAGGAAGCAGACCGGCGATTACGACTTTTCAAAGAGAAGGTGAAGCAGCTTGCGACTGACCTATGGGAACAGGAGGGTAAGCCCGCAGGTGGCCCTACCCAATTCCTTATTGTCGCCGGTGAACAATTGACTCGAAGGATGAACGGGTAAGTGTCAGATTTTGGGGACAAGCCGAAATCAGATAATAGTACGAGCATATGTCAATTCGCAAGGATTACCATGCGCCGTCTGTAGTTAAAATTCTTTGCTACGTTGCAATCGTTGCGGGACTTCGAGGCCGTATTGCTCCATTCGCATCGCATCCGAAAGAATCTCCACCGTTGGCCCGTCCGCGACCACTTTCCCGCAATCGAGCAATATCACGCGAGAACAGGTATCGAGCACCAACTCGAGGTCGTGCGTGGCGATCAATTTCGTGCAGGAAAGCTCGCGAATGAGCGCGATGAGTTCGCGTCGACCACGCGGGTCGAGGAACATCGATGGCTCGTCGAGGAGCAAAATTTCGGGTCGCATTGCGAGTGCCGTTGCCAGTGCCGCACGTCGTTTCTCGCCGCCGGAAAGCTTGTTCGGCACGCGGTCGCCATGTTTAGGCAGGCCCACCCGCGCCAGCGATTCTTCCACCCGCGCAAGGGTTTCGCTCTCCGAACAGCCGAGGTTTAGCGGCCCGAACGCAACATCTTCGGTGACGGTCGCGCTGAAGAGTTGATCGTCCGGATTCTGAAACACCACGCCGACGGTTTGCGGTAATTGCTTGCGATGTTTCGGGTCGGCGGGGTCCAGACCGAGCACGGAAAACTGATCCCGTGCGCCAGACAACACCCCGCACAGTCGCAGGAACAACGTCGTTTTGCCCGCGCCGTTCGGCCCGACAATCGCCACGCTTTCCCCCGTCGCAATCGTAAACGTCACGCGGTCGAGTGCCACCCGCCCATCGGCGTACCGGTGCGTCGCCTCACGGGCTTGCAATGCGATCGCACGTTCCATCGGAAGCCTCTCGTTTACAAACGGTCCCACAACACGATTGCCGCCGTGCCGAATAGCACTACCAGAAACCCGTGTATATCGTTCGGCGCGGTGCGAAATTGCTGTAGTACGCGCGGGGTGCCGTCGAAGCCGCGGCAGTGCATTGCGGCCGACACGCGCTCGGCCCGTTCGCCACCGCGAACGAGCAACGCACCCGCCACCGAGCCGAGTGTGTGGTAAGTGTGGCGATTCGTTTTCGCGCGGAAGCCACGGCACCAGAGCGCGATTCGCAAACGGCGCGCTTCCTCGAACAGCACGCCGATGTATCGAAACGCGAGTTGCGCGATCAGCACGAGCGTAGCGGGAACGTACAGTGCGTGTGCGGCGGCGAGCGTTTGCGGGATCGGTGCCGTACGGGAAAGGATCATCGCCAACAGGCCGATGGTGAGACATCGCGCCACCAGCACCGCCGCTTGGATCAGGCCGCGTTCGCTGGCACGAAGGAAACCGATGGTCCTGGCGGGGCCATCGTCGGCGATCGCAAATGGGAGGATCGCGATGAACGGCAGAATGCCGAACAAGAGTAGTAAGATACGGTCGCGAACATGGCGATAGCGTAACTTCGCGATGGCACACATCAGGAGCGAACAGATGAGTACCACGTAGGCGGGGGCGGGTTGTCGCAAAGTGGCGACGCCGACCGATGCGACCAGCAATGCCGCCAATTTCCAGCGTGCGTCCCAGCGGGCGAAACGCGAATCGGCGACCGCAGTTTCGCGGACGGCAATCGTCACCGCGACTTCAACAACGGGGCTTCGGGTTTCGCACCGGCGATTTCCGCACGCAGTTCGCCGACGGCTTCGTTCCAATCGCGATCCGCCGTGCCACTCGGACGGCCGCGGCGAACCCAGACTTCGTAGGCACGCTGTGCAATGCGATCTTGTGGAATCTCTGGCGCGTCGATCTTCCCAACGCTCTCGACGAGGTTTACCGACGAACTCGAAGTGTCGTGTTCGTTTGCTTCGAGCGTCGCGAGAATCGTTACTTTGGAGTCCGATTTTGCGAGATTCTTGTTGCCCGTCTTGGCCGCCGCCGTCACGATCCGACGGATAACTGCATTCCGTTCAGTGCGGTCCGACTGCGAGCGTTTTTTGCGTCCGAACAACCAATCGAATACCATAATCGCCTCGCTGACTGGGGGTGGAGTTGTACCGCACGTACCAATTTTGCCACCTCAGTTACTTTACCAATCCCTGGCGATATGACTATACTTCACGCGGCGGAAACGGATACTTCGTACAAAGGCGAAAACCTCTTGTTCTGGTAGCCGCAGGTCTTTAGCCTGCGTTTGCCACGAGCAATCGCTGAGGGTCGTGGTGAGTCTGCGAAACACGACGGTTCGTACGCCCGGAATGAACGTTTTGTGCGGATCGCGTCGCGTCTCGAAGACTCGCCACGACTGGTTTTTTAGGGTTGTTTCCCCCGCGCAGGCTAAAGACCTGCGGCTACCAGAATAAGAAAAGAATGGATACTTCGTACGATCTGAAAAGATATCATTCTTTGCCGCGTGAAGTATATAACTTCGTTTGTCGCATACTTGGCCGAGATGCGAGTATTCACGTCACCTCCGCGTTACCCTACGCAAATCCTTCGAGTCGCAGCGAATTCCGGAACGGAAACCGCCGCGTTATTCCAAAGGGTAGCCATCTCCGTCGCGATCGATGGCGACGATCTCGACGATCGACCATACGACTGGGATGAAGATCGTCGCAAAGCCGATGCCTGCGCACATCAGCGGGAACGAAAATAACGTGATTAGCAGTTGCGCCACGCCTGCACCGGTGCGGCCGGCATAGAAATTGTGGACGCCGAGCGTACCGAGAAATAACGCGAGAAGAATGTAAGCCAATCGCGACTTCGGTATGGTATCGTGCGCTCTCTGCCTTCGATAGCGGCTACGGCGTCGCGGTCGCTCTTCCTCGTAATCGTCGTCGTCGTCGTCGTCGTCGTCTTTGGTTCGCTCTTTACGGAAGCGGTTCTTGCGCTTCGGCAACGGTTCGACGTCGAACTCATCCTCGCTGCGGCTCGATTCGCGCTTCGTCTTGGCGAGGAACACTTGCTGGCAGTTCCCACACTCGACCTCCTCGTTGCGATATTTCGCATCGATTTCGAGTTGCGTCGTACAGGTGGGACACGTGATCGTGATGGTCGGCATCGCACCACCGAATAGGAGGTTTAGGCTTGTCGGGCGGGGGGTGGCGGCGTGGCGTCGTCGCTGAATAGCACGCTCAGCGATTCGTTGCCGTGGATTCGCCGAATCGCATCCGACAGCAGTTCGTCGACCGAAATCACTTCCAGGTTCGGCAACCGGGCGCGTTTCTCGTCGGGGATCGGAATCGAATCGGTGACGACGATTTTTTCGACGGGGGCTTCGCGAAGTTTATCGACGGCGCGATCGCACAGGACGCCGTGCGTGGCGAGGACGTAGATCTTCGTCGCACCGTTCAGCTTGGCCGCACGCGCCGCGCCGACGATCGTGCCGCCCGTGGAAATCATGTCGTCGAAGATGCAAACCGTCTTGCCATCGACCGACGCGCCGACGATGTGCGCCTGTTCGGTTTTGGTGGCGCTCGACCGACGTTTATCGACGACGGCGATCTGCCCGCCGAGCTTCTTTTGGTACATCAGCGCCTTCTTGATCGCGCCTTCATCCGACGACAAAATGACGAGGTCTTCCTGCGGTACTTTCAGGTTGCGAACGAAGCCGACGATCTCACGCCAGGCGTAGAGGTGATCGACGGGGATGTTGAAAAAGCCTTGGATTTGTGCGGTGTGCAGGTCCAGGCAGAGCACGCGGTGCGCCCCGGCGGCGGTGACCATGTCTGCGACGAGCTTCGCCGTGATCGGCACGCGGCTCGTGTCTTTGCGGTCTTGCCGGGCGTAGGCATAGTACGGCAATACGGCGGTGATGCGGGACGGGCTGGCGCGTTTGAACGCATCGAGGATCACGAGTAATTCGAGCAAATTGTGGTTCACGGGCGCGCACGTCGGCTGCACGATGAAGACATCGCGGCCTCGCACATCTTCGTCGATGCGGACGTTCGTCTCGCCATCGGGGAAGTCATCGACGAACAATCGGCCGAGTTCGGTCCCGAGTTTGCGAGCGATCCGCTCGGCCAGGGGGCGATTGGCCCGCCCGCTGAAGATCTTCAAATTCGGATTGATCGGCTTGGTCACCGCACGCTCCTCGGTCATCGTCGGGGTCGGGACATTATCGCGGAGCAAGGCCAGGGATTCAACGCGATTCACCCGCGAGAGCAGTACGAACCCAGATAAAGCCGAATTTATCGAGTCTTCATGCGAACTTCCGCCCGTTCCGTTAGACTGCTCCACGTGGTCGAGCGAAACGGGACATTCCCGCGACGACGGCCACGGGTGTTTACAGGAGTTTTCGATGCGTGCAATGCTGACAATCTGCCTCGGTGCGATGGCCTTCTGTGCCAGTGGCATTCGAGCCGCGGAAGAACCGATCGCCCTCGACAAGCTGCCCAAAGCGGTGCTGGAAACCGTCAAGAAGCGATTCCCGAAGGCGGAACTGGTCGAAGCGGCGAAGGAAACCGACGGCGACAAGGTCGAGTACGAAGTGACGCTGAAGGACGGCGAGACGAAGTACGACGTGATGCTGACGCCAGACGGCAAGATCACGCTGATCGAGAAAGTGATTGCTGCGAAAGACCTGCCGAAGGTTGTGGCCGAAGCCCTGGAAGAAAAGTACCCGAAGGCGACGTACAAGGTTTACGAAGAGATGACGAAAGTGACCGACGGCAAAGAAGCGATCGCGTACTACGAAGTGCTGATCGTCACCGGCGATAAGAAGACGCTCGAAGTCGAAGTGTCGCCAGAAGGCAAAATCCTGAAGACCGAGGAAAAGAAGGAAGAGAAGAAGGCCGACAAGAAGTAGACGACTCTTAAGTGGCCCAGGGGTACGACGAAACGTCTAACCCTGGGCTAGATGATGGAACCCCGTTGGGGTAAACCGAAAGAAATCTTGCGATCTATCTCCTTACGCCGCGCGGGTTTGACGCGCGGCGGCCATTTTAGCTGTTGCCAACTCGCGGTCTGACACTAAGATTCACCCACCTAAGGAAGGGACAACTGGCACGGATGCCCTTATTTTCCCGTCCGCATCGCGGTGTCTCATGCCGGATGCTCCATCGGTTCCTTCGCCTGCTGCCGATCTTCGCGACCATCTCGCTTTGGCACTCATTCCGGGTCTCGGGCCGAAATTAACCGCCGCATTGATGTTGCATTTCGGTACGGCTGCTGCCGCACGCCGCGCCACTGTGAACGAGCTACTTCGCATTCCGCTCATCGGCGACAAACTCGCGCATTCGTTCGTGCAGTCGTTGCGCAACGTCGATGTCGAAGCCGAAGAACGCTTGCTGATCGCGCACAATGTTCGCGCCGCGATCCTTGGCCGCGACGATTACCCGTTGCGGTTGACCGAGATCGCCGACGCGCCGCCCCTGCTCTACTTTCGCGGTGAAATTACCGCTGCCGATTCCAACTCGATAGCCATCGTCGGCTCGCGGGCCTGCACCAGTTATGGGCTGAAAACCGCCGAGCGCATCGCGGCCTCGTTGGCGCGGGCGGGCTGGACGGTGATCTCCGGGTTGGCGCGTGGCATCGACGGGGCCGCACACAAAGGTGCGCTCGATGCCGGTGGCCGCACGCTTGCGGTACTGGCAGGCGGGCTGTCGAGAATTTACCCGCCCGAACATGCCGAACTCGCCGATGCGGTCGCCAAACAAGGTTGCCTGATCACGGAAACGCCGATGACGGTGCAACCGCAACCGGGTATGTTTCCCGCACGAAATCGCATTATTAGCGGCTTGTGCCGGGGTGTCGTCGTCGTCGAAGCGAACGCGAAGAGCGGAGCACTCATCACCGTCGATCATGCGGCGGAGCAAGGGCGGGAAGTCTTCGCGGTGCCGGGCCAAGTCGATAGCCCATCGAGCGCCGGTTGCCTGGAACTGATCCGTAAAGGGGCGAAACTCGTTCGCGATGCGGACGATATTCTGGACGACATTCGTGGGATTGCGCCGCCCGACCCCATCGCAAAAAAGCCGAGTGCCCGCAAGACTGCACCATCGTCCACGTTGTTCGAGGAAGCGAAACCGGCCGCGACGCTCGATGGCGTGCAACAGCAAATCTGGGACGCGCTTACCAGTGCGAAACACGCCGACGAACTCGCCCGCACGCTCGGCCTGCCAATCGGCGATCTCAACCGGAATCTGATGCAACTGGAACTGAAGAAAGTCATCCGACGGCTACCCGGCAACCAGTACGAACGCCGGTGATAGGTGGGCTATTGAAGATTGGCGCGAACCTCGATCAGATGCGTGGCTTTGATGTGTCCCATCCGCTCGATAATGTCGCAAGCTGCAACAACCACAGTCCAAGTGCAATCCGCCACGGATTCTTTATCCAAACCTGTTTTGCATCGATTGCGGCTCGATGAGAATGGCAACAGAATCGAAGTGGCTGGCAGAGGGAAATCGAACGCGCCGGTAATGGCGACACAATAGACTTCGGCGTCAGTGTCGCTGAAGTTTTCCACCAACAGAACCGGCCTGTCTTTAGGATTTACACCGCGCTTATCTGGTACCTGATAAGCTCGGATGACGGTTCCGGCGTAATGAATGACAGCCACCGGAGATCCCCGCAAAGGTGGTTATTTTTTGAAAGATCCGGAGAAGGAAACGGCTCGTTCGCGGAATTTTATCCTGTCGATGGGTGGCATCGCCTCGAGTTGTGCTTTTGCGGTCGTCTCTTTTTGCTCTTCCATTCGTTCGTATGCGGCAATCGGTTCGGGCATCGGTTGCGCGCCGAAGAAATCGCCCATTACGATCGAGTCGATTGGGTCATTGCCCGAACCGTCCGTCGGACGATCGCCCCACGCTTTGATCCACGGGGTTTCCTTGTGGGTTTTCTGGTAGAGGGCCGTTGCGGAGTAGCCCTCGTACGCCTCCCAAAACCGGGCCAGAAATTCGCGAACAGGCACCGGCACGTCGGGAATGCCTTCAAAGTCTTGCTCTTTCGCCTTGCAGTAATGGTAGACAACGGGCACGACTGGGCCATGTCTCCACGCCTCAATCGTTTCCGGAAAGAGATCGCTGCCACGAACGATCAGCGACCACGCTTGCGCGTAATAGAGCAATTTCTGCAACCGCAAGTTGGTAAGGGGATCGGGCTCTTCGCCACTCAGAGAGAGTCTTGCCAGTTCTTTGGCTACGGACAGTGCAAGTGGCATGGTCTTTTCCCCTTTCTCCATTTGAACGCGAATCAGCCCACTGCCATCGTATCAATAAAAGTGCCCCGGCAAGATCGCACACTTGCCGGGGCTGGTTAGTGGCTGAAATCGCACCCGGGTTCTTGCGCGGTCATTTCGCTTTGGCGTGCGCGATCATCCGAAGATACTGTTCGGCGATCGTTCGCAGGGGTGCGTCGGGGGGCAGCGCGATTCCCTCTGGTTCCAGAACTTGCCGGAACCGTCGCTCGGCATCGCCGATTTTGCCTTCCTGTAGCGACAACAACCCGCGACTGAGATAGAAGTTCGCCTGTTGATCCCAACCGCCGATAACGCTCATTTCGACGCGCATTCCCAAATCACCAATCGCGTAACCGCCAACGCTCGCATGGGGCACACTGATACCCGTTGCCAGCATCGAGGGCAGCATCTCGCCGACGAGTGCCGCTCGGATTAACCGCTTCGCGTCGTCGGGCATCTTGCTTTGTCGTAGCATGTCGGACTCGTACGCCTCGCCGAGCTTCGCGTAATTGCCGGTGACGCGCCACATCGCGACCTGAAGTTGCCGTTGCCGGTTCGTCAGTTGTGCGACGATTCGCGGGTCGGGGTTTGCCGATTCCGAAAATGATTTGATCTCGCTTTCGATTGCTTCCAGCCCGTTGGTCGCATCTTCGACGCGCCCGCTGACGAGTTGAATGTTCGCAATCGTCACGATGGTCTCGAAGCTTGCGAGTGCGCTCGGGCCGAGCTCTCGCTTCTCTTCGACCGCTTTTTGAAATTCGTCCATCGCTCGCGCAAACAGTCGACGCTGCACAGCCGCATTGATGAGCTGCGCCACATCGGGCTTCGCATTCGAGACGTACTGATCGAACGGATCGTTGATCGTGGCCAAGCGATTCGTTGCGGTCGTGAGTGCCTTATCGAGTTGTTCGATTCGCTTCTTTTTCACTTCCGGGTCGGCGATGCCATCGGCCCCACGGCGGAGGAGCTCGCGGGCTTCGGTGAGCGTACGCTGTTCGAGGTCGATGAAGCCGGCCGCTTGGTAACGTCCGGAAAGTTCCCCCGCGATTTCATACGCCATGAGGGCGCTATTCGGCGGAAGTTTGTCGAGCGGCGGTAGGCGGTCTAGGAATCGGCGCAAGCCAGCCACGTTTTGTTCGATGCGTTCTTGTTCGGGAATTCCCGGAATTCCGACGAAGCCCGGCCCCGCTGCACGGGCCAACGCGAGGTACGAGTCGGGGTTGTCCGGATTCGCCGCGATCGCACGCCGAGCGGCACGAATCGACAACAATTGGAAGGCCACCGACACATCGCTCGGAGGCGGCGGCGTCACGAGGCGACCGAGTTGGTTCGTCTTGACTGCCATATCGGCAACCATCGGATAGATGGCTGCGGCAACGGTTTCCGGCCAAATATAATTGTGCTGTTGCACTTGGTTCTGCCGAGATAGATTCGCCAGAGAGTAGTAGGTCGTCGAATCGAGCGCATCGACCGAGAGTACCTTTGGCGACGGCATGAAAAAAGCATCGAGAAACTCGGGCGATTTCACCGAGGCGGACGTCGGACGTGGGGGTTCCGGTAGCGGATTCGCATCGTTGGCGGGATCGAACGCCAACCGGACGGGATCGAACGCAAGTTTCGCAAAAATGGCTTGCGTCTCGCCGATCACCGCCGCGCGGCCATCGATGTGCCACAACGTGTAACCGCCGTTGAACTGCGTCAGTTCGATCACCGGTCGCAGGTCGAGTTCGCGCGGCGGATTCCGACTATCGGTAATCACGATGTACGCGATGTCGTACTTTCGGCAGATTTCGCGGAGTGCGACCGGGTCGGTCTCATCGACGCCGGTTCGGTTGACGAGCGCCTTGCGAACCTTCAACCAATCTTCGAGTTCGGGTAGGTGATAGCCGTAGCGGCTGTTGGCGAACACTTTTTCCTTAGTGCTAAACCACGCGGTGTGATTCGCCAAATCGGGGCTGAGGATCAAGCCGCGGTAGTTATCCGGCAGTTTGCCCGAATCGCGCCAGCCGTCGACGATCGCCACGGTGCGAACGAGGCCCGCATCGGGTTCGACCGCCCAGGTGACGCGGTTCATGTATGCGGGGTCGGAAACGAGCGGATGCAGCCAGCCGGGATACGCCGCCGCGACGAACGCGAGCAATGCGAGAATCGCGAGGAGCCGCATTACCGTCGAACCGAGCAACATAAACCGCGTGTTCATGTTGGACACTGTGCCGAGCGTAATCCGGTTCGTCAGTTCGGTGATGGCCGTAGCCAACAGCGGCACCGCCACGATGGCGAAGAACAAGATCGAGCGAAAGTGCATCAGTGCGAGAAACGCAAACGCGACCCAGAGGAGCGCGTGCGAGATTCGCTGACGACCATAGGCGAGCGCGAGCAACATTCCACCGACGAACAGCAGCACGGCAAACGCAGCAACATTGAGGTTCCAGCCGAGTTCTGGGCGCGAGAGGAAGTAGTTGTCGAACGCGGGTAACGAGATCAATCGAAACTGATTGTCGGTCTTCACCGATGCGGGGATACCGATGCCGAACTCTTGCGGGATCTGCCAGACACGCACGTGGTGTGGGTTCAACATACACGCGACGACGCCGATGCCGAGCGCCTTGAGTAACGAACCCGTAGGGATGCCCGCCGGTGAACCTTTCGCCAATATCGCTTGTAGCCACTCGCCGATGAGAACGAGCAACACGCAAAGTGGCCCGAGGAAGAACCAGCTATCCGAATTCGCCCACACAAAGAACAGAACGCCGAGCGAGATCGGGTTGACCCAACTGCCCGATTTCCATTCGCGGCCGAGCAAAATATATAGCGTAACGGCCAGGAAGAACGCGGAGATAACCAACGGACGCAAACCGGCGTGCGGCGTTGCTGCCATGACCGCGAGCGCACTCACGACTACCCACGGCCACCACGCCTGCCCCGGTTTCCGGATGAGCAACAGCACGCCAAACGCGAGCATGAACAGGACCGCCTTCACGGCAACGATCGTCGCCCCCGTCGTGTCGGCGGTGTAAAGGAAGTAACTGCCGACATCGAGTAGCCAGTTGTGGTTCACCCACGTGCGCGTCGAAGTCACGAACGAAAGTGGGTCGGTGCCGAACGTGTATTGGCCCTTCACAATTGCCCGTCCGACCGCATAGTGCGTCCATTGATCGCTATTGCGCGCCGTGTTCGATGCTACGAAGAACGCCGTCGCCAATACGAGCAACGAGAGGCACTGGAAGCCGTATTTGTCGAAGTATTTGTTGAAGTATTTGTTGAAGTATCTGTCGGCGAGTCTGATGACGCCTTTCAACAAGAGATCGTTGACGTTTTCGTTTTCTAACGCATCATCGTATACATCGACACCGGCTAGCCACATCGCCCACGTAGCTCGTGGTTTAGCGGAGGCCATCGGGTCGGCCACAGGTGTGGGTAACCCCGCGATCGCGGGGTCGGTCGGAATCGAGATCGATGCGTCGAGTGGTGGTGTCGGCTCGGGAGTCGAAGGAACTTTCACGAAGGCCTCTGGGACGGAACCAGACAGTAATAATGACGTTAGGTGTTTAGGTACTTACGCCCCTTCGACAGGTCAAGCACGCAAGTTACCGTTTCCCTGTTACGCCATTCGCGTCGATTGGGTTCCGCGAAACTTCGCTCACACTGCGATCAGCGTGCGTTTCACTTCCGGTTTGCGCAGCTTCCAGATTTGGCCGTCCATAATAAAGTGGTGCAAATTGATGAACGCGATGGTCAGCGCCGTCGCTTCGGCGAAGCCGGTGAGGCCGGAGTTCACCATCAGCATCGGCGTCAGTTCGTACATCAGAAACCCGAGCACGATCAGCAAGCCGTAGTAGCGAAAGAACACGCGCCCCGTGGCGTCGCTCGGCTGTTCGTGGTCGTGCGCCGCACTCGCTTTCTTGCCCTGCATGTGGAAGTAAGTCGTAATCATCAGGTACTGCAAACAGTGGAAGAACGGCACGAAGTTCACGAACTCCGGCGTGTTGGCACCGAGTACGAACCAGACGCATTGTGCTGCCACCACCACATGGGACACGCCCGGCAATGCCTTGCCGTTTCGCCGATACAACCGCACGTTCAGGACGGCGTACGCCACGATTCCCAAGCCGAACGCGACTTTCGAGGCCAGCGCCGCCCATTCGGGTAAGCCCAGCGGGTGAATCGCCATCGTTTCGCCGAACATCATCGGCGCGGCGGCGGCATTCTCCATCGAGCACAGAATCCACAACCACGACGTGTAAATCGGGGCCATGAGCAACCATTTGTCGGTGCGGTTCAACCCGAGTTTGGCCTTCCCGGCGAAGATCAGCGCGATGCCGTACGTCTGCCCGGAGTAGTGATAACCGCTGATTAACAAGTACAATTTGAAGTACAACGGCACGCCATCGCCACCCACCATGAGTGCGACACCCGCCAGCACTGCCAGGAGTAATGGCGCGACGAGGCAACTCCACCAGTATTCGCGAATGCTGGTGGAACTGCGGTACGCACGGGCGTAAGTGGCGGCGTAGTGCGGGTAGTTGACGGCGTAGGAAGCGATTCCGAGGAGCGCGATCAGCGGGGCGGCAATTCGCCCATCGGCCATTCCAAGCGGCGTGAACGCACCGATCAGCCAGAACGCGGGCAGTGCCAGCAAGCTGAGGCCGCCGAGCGTCAGGACATCGTAGCCGATGCCGTACAAGCCTGGTTTTGCAGGCGATCGTGGCGGGGGCGTGACATCGACGGAGCGGTACGTCGGTTCCGAAGCGGTTGCGGTCGTCATGTTCCGTCTCTGAATGGTGCCGATTCCGACGGAAGTGTAGTTCACAAAGTGAAACTTCGGCACAGTTCGAGCCAGGTTGTGTGCCAGAATCGACGTAAGTCACAATTGCGGAGGCTCAAAAACCGTTTTTTGGGGTGTTTTTCCGGTTTTCGCGACCCAAAATCGCGGCTTTTTGATCGCGATCCACTGTTCCGTATTTCGTATATCGAACTCTCGTCGTGGGTTATGTCGAATGCTCTCGATTCGAGAATCGGCGCAAGTCACGACACAAAATCGACCGACCACGACACAAAATCGACCGAGTACGACATTTCTATGTCATTTCACGACACTTCGCGACACGACACGAATTCCGACTTACGTCGGATCGCCTTGGATTTTTTGACTTTGCGAATTCGTGTGGGTGAAGTCAAAACGCGATCTGCAAACAACATTCTGTTGAGTATCGACGTACATTCGCGTATGGTAATCGCATCTGGGGCCGATTTACTCGCCTCTCCCATTCTCTGATCTCGTGTCACCCGTGTCCACACACATACGATTAAGGCTTCTGCCATGTTCCGCCGTCATTTACGTTCAAAAACGGGGTTGACTCACTCCAACCCGTTTTGTCTGCGGTTGGTGCAACACGAAAGCCGCGACGTGCTGGCGGCGAATCTGACGATCCAAGGTGTCCCGGCTCGCGTTTTCGCGCAAATCGTATTTGTGATTCGTTTTTGGCAGAAATCGTAGGCGCGCGCTTCGCGTAAGATTACAGCAGGAGGAACTGCTAGACTTTGAGCGGGGTGAATCGATACGTTTTGTTAGCCCGACGCGCAAGCGAGGGGAACCCGCGTGAAGGCACGACATCGCAGAAACGATAGGAATCCCTCGCTAGCGCGTTTTGAAGTTGCGCTATCTTGAAAATGCAGGCGTTTCCAAATGTCAGTCTTCCGGCCTGAAGGGCCGGTTCTATCAGCCCAAGGCAAAGCCTTGGGTAACCGGATTGCAATATCATCGGGCCTGAAAGGGCCGTTCAGGGTGCAACACTCCTACGCTCAATCCCAGACATAATTTTCGTCCCATGCGACCTCGTAT
>JAYVXI010000059.1:0-22133 GCA_043785305.1 Limnoglobus sp.
GCACGGAGTGACATAGAAACGTCGCGAAATGACATAGAAGTGTCGTGAGAATGTCGTGCTCGGTCGATTTTGTGTCGTGCTCGGTCGATTTTATGTCGCATCCGGTCGATTTTTGACCAGTAGTTTCGGCTGATGCGAAATCGAGAACCTCGACGCAAACCGCGACAGGATGATAGGATACCGCAAAACACCTCGGAATGAATCGGCGATTCGCGATCGAAAAGTGGCCTTTTGAGACCGAAACCACCCCAAAAAATGGTTTTCGAGGCTCTGGAATTGTGACTTACGTCGATTCCCGAGAGGCGAAAGTTTACTTTTTCGCCTCTTTCGGCCCGAGTAACATCGCCAGTTTGTCTGGGTTTTTGCAAATATGGTCGCCGACGCCGCTGAAGAAAAAGAGTAGTTGTTCGGACCCTTGTTCGGCCATTTTCGGTGCGGCAGGGCCTGCCATCCGCAACAGGGCACTGGCGGCGAGGCTGTCGGAATGGAAGTACACCGAAACCTCCGGTGTGACCGTGACGACGCCGGCTTTTTCGGTCGGTTTCATCGGGAACCGCACGATGGCGACGACCTTCACGGGGATTAGCGGTAATAGCGTGGCGGCCTTCACTTTGCCCGTGGCGTACCAGATCAGCCCGCCGCTAAATTTGCCGACGACTTGCCACGTCAATTCGCTGCCATCTTCGATCCAGGTGAACTTGCCATTGCCAGCATCGGCGATCTCGACGCACGGGACGTTCAAGCGTCGCCAAGCGAGTGCGGTGCGGTCCGGGTGATCGAGTAGCCATTCGTAAACCGTCGCGTGAACGGTCGATGGCTCCTCGGTGTACTTCGCGGAAAGCGTCGGTTTCGAGATGATTTTCGCCACCGCATCGCGATGCGTAACCGCGACCGCATCGAGTACGGCGTTGCGCTCGGCCGACGCAGTCGACGGCGAGTTCGATTTCGCGGTACGAACTTGCGCGGTGGCGTGACCCGCACCGATACAAGTCGCAATCGCGACGATACCCAACCTTGCGAAGGTCATAGACACCTCGTCGGTCTCGAGCGAAACCCTTCAACTGGCATTACTTATATCGTGCATCTTGCCCCATCATCATGAAGCAAACTTCTCGCTCATTACTCTTCGATTTCGTCTTGGATTTTGACGACGACGGCGGTTTTGGAGCCGTTGTTTTTGTTTTCGGTCAGCCCGCCGAAGGTCAGCGTCCGCTTCGCCCCGGTGGCATCGTTGATGAGTATCGGTGTCGAACCGATCTGCACGGTTTTCTTCGTGTGCTCGGCCAGGTCGCGGGACCAGAACGGGTTGCCCGTTGTGGGGTTCAGGCAGACGGCGCGGCCTTCGAGCGACACCGCGTACACCGCGAGCGTGGCGGCCCCGTTTGCGAATTGTGCCAGAACCGGCCCCGATGCGAACGCGGTCCCCACGCCCCGCTTCCAACGGAGTTTGCCCGTCGCGCGATCCAGTGCATAGAGCGAGCCATCTTTGCAACAGGCGTAAATCGTACGTTTGTCGGCTGCGAGTTCGGTATGGACCGACTTCGGCAGATCGTACTGCCAGAGCTTTTCGCCGGTCTTCGCGTTGACGCAGATCACAGCGCCTTTCGCTACTTTTTCCGGTGGAACGCCCACTTCGGGTTCTGTCGAAAGTTCATCGCTGAGGTTCCCCGTGCCGAGGCCGAAGTAAACTTCGTTGCCTCGCGCCAGTGGCGAACCGAACGAACGCAACGGCACCGGTAGCCGCCAAAGTTCCTTGCCGGTGGTGACGTCGGCGGCCAGAATTGCGAGCGTTTGATAGCCGCTGCCGAAGAACACGCGCGAGCCGTGGACGGTGGGCGGCGTATCGATATGCAGCTTGTTTTCGCTACCTTTGAAGTGCCAGACTTCCTTGCCGTCTTTCGTGCCAACGCAGTAGAGGCCGTCGTCGCCCGCCGAGAAATAGACGCGGTCGTTCGCGATTCGCGGCGTACCTTCCGTGTGGCTCGTCGTCGCCACGCTCCAGAGTGGCTTACCCGTCGTGGCATCGAGCGCGAACAGCTTGCGATCCGGATCGCCGTGCAAACCTTCGCCGACGAACACCGTGCCACCTGCAACGGTTGGCGTGCAATACACGGGCTTCATTTCGCCATCGTTGTTGAACTTCCAAACGACTTTGCCCGTGGTGGCATCGGCGCAAATGACGCTACCCGTCATGGAGAAACCGCTCTGTTTCATCGTGCCGAAATAGATCCGGCCCTCACTGCCCACCGCGACGCCGGAAAGCACTTCGGTGGCTTCGTCGAAGCTGTGGAGTTGCACATCGACGAGCTTCGGCCCAACGGCACTATCGAAGTTTGCCGCTTCACCGAGTTCGGTTGTGGAGATGGCATTTGCTGCCGTCGTTGGCCACGTCGAATAGAGCATTGCACCGCTAAACACCAGTAACCCGAACAGCCCCGCGGCCTCGCCGGAAAGGCTGAGAATGGTCGTGGCACTGGGAGAATCGACGCGACAGGTGATTACGCGGTAGAGGGTGTAGAGCGTTGCGGCCACGAGGCCAAAGCCAACGGCGGTCATCTCACGGCCCGGTAAATCGAACAAACTGCTTCGCCCAAATACCCAGCCGAGTAGCGCCAACACGACGGCGGTGCCGAGCGTGAGGCCGACCAGCCAAACGCATTCGCGGCGCGATGGCGAGGCGGTGACGGATGGATCGCTTGCCGCGAGTTTGCGGTAGCGTAACCCTGCCCAGAGCAAGCCAGCGAGGATCATCACGATGAGATAACCGAGGAACGCGGATGTGCCGAACCAGCGTGTATCGGGCAGATATTCCCTGAGAAAATAGTAGGTGAACGCGAATGTGCTGTTCGTACTCGACACGACGAGGAACGCCCGCCAGCGCTTCATACTCATCGCGAGGCGTGCGAAGACACCGGGGAAGAATGCGGCGATAATCGCGAGCGGTCCGACGAGAATGAACGAGGGGATCACGCCGAAAAGTGTCGGCGTGTACTGACGGTTCGGTAACTGTAACTGGCTTTTCTTCTCGGTGAGTGGCCCGTAACCGGCGGGTTCTTTTTCGTCGGGTGCGGGTGGCTCGGCTTTCCCGGCGAGTGCTTTTTCGAGCACGTCTTTCAGCTCTGCGGTGGTGCCCTTAAAGGTGCGGCGGAAGTATGGCTCGCAGTGCAAGAACGCCCAACGCACCGCCTTGCCGTCGGCGTCTTCGCTCCCTTGCATCTGGAACCACGTGCCCTCGAGGTAGCCGAATACCTGATAGGTTTTGCCTTCTTTCGTCGCGAACAAAATGAGCTTCCGACCGATTGCGAGGCGATCGAGCATCACCTTCGCGTGGTCGTCCTTCTTCGCGAAACTGTCGCCTTTGAGGTTCACCGGTAGCGATTCAAACTCGAACTGGCCCTTGAGATTTTCCTTGAATTGCAGCGTCATCGAAGGCTTGTCGGCGTCGATCTTCTCGACCTCCGCCGTGAAGATCAGCTTCGTGCCTTCGACGACTTCCTTGAGTGGCGTCAGCTTTTTAATAACCGCCGAACACGGTGTCGCGACGATCGCTAACGCACAGAGTGCGGCCATCCAATAAGAAAAAGTCAATCGCACGGGGTTCCCTCCGGTTGCTCAGCGTCGGCACAATTGTACCCTGAGACGCATCCCGAAGGGAAATCGTTCGACCCAAGCCCATTTCGTCGAGTGGAGATGAAGCGACTCGAACGCTCGACCTCTGCAATGCGAATGCAGCGCTCTACCAACTGAGCTACACCCCCGACGGTTTCGATTCTCGACCGATCCGGCATCGGTCGTTCAGTCGATTTAAGCCCCTTTCACTTGGGGTAATTTCTTGCGGTAGATCTCGGCGCGTTCTTTGTCGCCGACGAGGTCGAAGACTGCGGCCAAGCGGGCAACCGCCTTGATGAGTTCTTCGCGATCTTGATTGTGAACGGTTTCGACCCAGAGAAACTCCCACATTGCGTCGCGGGGGAGGTTGAACATCACGTACAATTCGCCGAGCGCGTTGTGCCCGGCGGCTTTCACCGAAGAGTCATTCGTGTTCACGATGATCGCTTCGATCACCTTCACAGTGGCGTCGGGTTTCGTACCGGATGCCTTCGATTGGGCGGCCTCAGCGGCAGCTTTGTAGATGTTCAATTTCTCGCGGAGCGATCCCGTCGCCGGGAAACCGGCCGTTTTGGAAAGGTCCGCGAGTGCCGCGTTCGCTGCGGCATCGCCAGCACGGAAGAGGACTTCGATTTCGGCGAGCCGGGCTTCGAGTTTCAAGTCGTTCGGCAGATTCTTGTTCTTACCGAGTGTCGCAAGGGTCGACGCGGCTTCGGAGTAGTTACCCAACTCCGCCTGGAGCCGTGCGGCCGCACGCGATATGGGCCAGACTTCCCAAGAGTCGGCGTAGGTACTGCGGAACGTCGCCAGTTTCGCGATCGTCGGAACGGCTTCGGCTTTGAACTCGTCGCCCATCTTTCCGTCGGCGACGCGAATCGCGTACGACACTTCGCGGTATTCCAGGAAGCGTTTCGATTTTGCGTCGTTGACGCCTTTCTTGAGAATCTCCGTGTAGATGCTACGCAGTTTCGGAGCGGTTTCGCGCGTTTCCAGCGTTCGCAGTTCGGCGGGGGTTTCCTTCAATCCATCGAGTTTGCCGTACTCGACCGCAATAATATCTGCCGGTGAGATCGTGACGGTTTTGTCACCGGCGACCACCTTCACGCCGGCCGCCGATTCTTGCACTTCGCCGCTCGCACGCGCCTCTTTCTTGTTCTTACGGTCGAAATATCTCACGACGTCGGACGAGCTTGCGCTTTGCCCGTGCGACCAATTCGGTACGGTTAAAGCGATCAGGCCGAGGGCCAAAGCACCGAGCGAGAACGAGCGAGCAATCATCACGAGAGAACTCCGGTAGACCGAGGTTTCGTTGAGTGTTTCTAAAAGCACCGACTATTTTTTATCTGTTGCAGCAGGCAGCACGGCGGGTGTTTCGCTTTGTGCGTCGGGATCGAGAAACAGTTTGCCGCCCTTTTTACCGTATTCGCCTTTCAGCATCGGGAACTCTTCCAGAAGCATGTGGAACTTCGTTTTCACTTCTAAACTCAGTCCCTGTTGGTCGCCGCGTTCGACGTCTAACAGCGATTGGGCAATTCGACCGAACGCACTCGCCAGTTCGGGCTTGCCTTGGAGTAACTGCGAGTTGGCTTTCGCGAGGCAGCGTTTTTCGTCGACGATGAGTTCGAGGAATGTCGGCACTAATTTTTTTTGGTTCTGGATCATGCGGACTCTTTCCTCGGCAGTCGGGTTGCCTTTGAGTGGGGCCATGATCGCGCCGCGATACTCGTTGGCGATGAGGCTCCAACCGCGGAGCGCTTCGCCCCAGAGCAGTTTACGCTTCTCGGGCGGAGCCTCTTGCGCTTTGTCTTCGAGCAGAAATATGGCCTCGCGGCGATATTCGAGCGCCCTGGCCCAACCGGGTTTTTCCTTGGTCCCCATCGCCGCTTTCAACAACTCGTCGGCTTTGTCAAACTGCTTGGTAGCGCGGTACGCTCTGGCGAGTTCGATCTGCGCGATTTGATGTGCGATCGCGCCCTCGCGTTTGTCGTTGTCGGCGATGTCCGTCGTACGTTTCATGAGGTCGGCAATATCGGCAAGAGGAACTTTCAAAAGCGTTTCGATCGCTTTGTCGTACACGCCCAAATCGCGAAGTGAGCGGCCAATTGCGGCCATCGCTTTCGGTGCGAGCTTCTTTTCGGCTTGCGAACGCAGTAGATTTCCGACGAGATCGACGAGCTTCGCCGCTTCTTCGGGCTTGTTTTGTTTCTTCAAATCTTCGACTTGTGGGCGAACGAGGCTGACGAGCCGCGCCAGAGCATCGGTCGTAGCCTCGACGCTGCCACCGAGTTGTTCGAGCAGCTCGAACGATTCCTTCGCTTTGTCGATTTCGCCTTCGCGAATACGGCCTTGTAACGAGAGCACGATGTATTCGCGTCGGAATTTATCGAGACTATCCGCGATCACTTTGCCGTCACCATCGAGGTTCGCATCGCTGGCGCGGCCGTCTTTCTTCATCGCGACCAGGTCGGGGCCCATTTTTTCGGCCATCTCTTTGTACTTCATCGCCTTATAAAAGCCGACTGCTTGCGCGTATGCGGCACGCAGGCGAATTTCCTCCGTAGAGAAGATGGCGGCCTTCTTGTCCGGATCGTCCAATCCGGACTTGGCGGCACTCGCCAAAGCGGCGACCGCGATTTGTTCCGCTTTCGCATAACCTTCGGGTGGGTTTGAAAGATGCAATTGCGCGAGCAAGTTTCGCAAACTGAGGTACGACTTCAGCTCCGGGCCACCCGTCGGTTCGGGTAATGAATCGATGTCGGTCACGGCTTTTTGGAAGACCACTGCTTTCTGGGCAGGAGTCAGTGCGCTATCTTTGTTATTGATGAGCATGTAGCCCGCACGACCCTGCGCGATGCGTGCGGACGATGCACCCGAATACGAGTTGTTGACTTTCGCCAGAATATCGAACGCTTCCTGATATTGCTTCTCTTCCAAGTACAAGCGACCGAGCCGAAAGCGGACCGAATCGGTCGAAGGATCGGTCGGGTAGTTTTTGTCGAGAACGATGCTGAGCCGGATGGCGCGTTCGCGGTCGACGGTGCGGTTCAAGGCGTCGTTGTCTTCGAGTTTGGCACGCGATGCAAGGTAGCCTTCGATAGCAAACAAGCCCGCTTTCGCAGCCGTCGGGCCGCGCTGAACTTGCGACAAATGTTCGCCGAGAATCGCGGCTTCGTACGGACGACCGCCATTCAGATAGGCGTACGCCAGCATCATGTTCATGTCGGCGATGTCTTTGGTAGGGATCGCAGGCGTGACGAGTTGCCGGGCACGCTCGAAGAGTGCGATCGCTTCGTTCATAGCCACTTCGCGCTCTTTCGGCTCCAAGCTGCTTCCCGTATCGAGCTTGACGAGCGCCGCCATCTGGCATTCTTCAAACGTCGTGTACTCTGTCGGCTTCTTACCGGCACCCATCACGAGCGTACGAATGACTCGCGTTCGTGCTTTGCCAGCACGATCGCTGTATTCGTTGTCGAACTCGATGAGTTTTTTGTACTCGCGAGAGGCTTCCAACAGCAGCGAACGTGCGTTGCCGTCGATCCCAGTGATTGTCGGTGGCTTTGCTTTATCGAATCGAATGCCATCGTACGATTCGCGTTCGCTGAGGCTCGCATAATAGAACGTCATGCTCAGTCGTTCGGGCGTGTTACGCGAACGATACTTGTCTTTATCGAGCCAGTTTTTGACGAGCGTTTTCGCCTGGCGAACTTCGTTGACGCTGCCACGGCGATTCTGGAGATACTTGTTCTGGGCTTCAAAAAACTCGACCATCCGCACCCCATCGCCCGACGCGGGCGATTTCGTTGCGTCGATGCGAATCTGCTTGAACGCATCTTCAGCCGCTTTCGTGTCCGTTTTTTCGACATCGCAAGCCGCAGCCCAGGCACGAGCGGACCACGAGATCGGGCTGTTCGTATCTTTCTTACCGAGCGTGAGAAAGATCGCTTTTGCGGCATCGAGTGCGGCACCGCGTTGGACGGCTTCTTGCCCCTCGGGTGAAATGTAGGCGTCGGCGAGGTTGAACTGATTGATGCCGCGTTCGAGTTCGGCTTGCATCGAATCGCGAACGAGTGCCTTCTTCCGAGCGATGTCCGTAGCCGGGTCGTCGATGATCGCCTGAATGTTTTTAGAACCTTGCCCGAACAGGTCCGACGCGCTCTGGAACATCGGACGAGTCGCGGCGGCGGCGGCTTTTTTCTCGGCGACCTTCACTGGCTCTTGCGCGTCTGCCGCCCCCGTATCGATACGGTACGCACGGCTCAAAAGTGCCTTGGCTTGTAATGAAACGACGCGAGCCAGCGCCAACGACGCCTCCGCCGAACGCGGGTGTGCCGGGTGGTTCTTCAGGAACGCATCGAACTCTTTCTTGGCACCCGAAATGATCCCATCTCGCACCGCAGCATCCGACTCCGTCTGCGCGAGCAGTAGCCGCGTCTTCGCCAATTCGAGAGGTAGTACGACTTTCAGATCGCCCGTCGGGTTCTTCTTTTGTTGTTCGATGAGGTAATCGAGCGCGAGGTCGGAGAGTCCGTTTTCGCGTAAGCCTTGGACGAGATCGATCGGATTCGGCGATTGCGCAAATGCGGATTGCGACCCAACAAACGTAACAAACGCGAGCCAAAGACCCTTGCGAACCATTTCGACGCTCCGTTTGCTCGACCGACCGGGACATGAACGAACCACCTGGTACGACGTTCGATTCACGCCGGAGGTTCCATTACCTGATTTTGACGTTTGGATCGACCGAGTCAAGAACCTTTTGCGAAACTCTCGCGATTTGAACCGTGTCCAACATGTTTGTTACAAACATCGTCTAACGCATCGCGTAGATTCGGAAACTGAAATGCGAACCCCGCAGCGGTCGCACGCTCGAGGACCACACGTTGGCTACCGGTCACGACTTCGGACACTCTCCCCAACGCGATTCGCAACGCAAAACCGGGTGAGGGTAGCCAGCTTGGCCGATGGAGGACCGCACCGAGCGTGCGGCTAAACTCGTCGTTCGTTACCGGGTTCGGCGACACCGCATTGACTGCACCCGTTAGCGACGGATGTTCCAATGCGAAGCGATAGAAACCAGTCAGATCGCGGTGGTGAATCCAACTGATGAACTGCTTGCCGGAGCCGACGCGACCGCCGACGAAGTAGCGGAATGGCCGCATCAGGTTCGGTAACGCCCCCCCTGCCCCATCGAGCACGATCCCGAGCCGGGGGTGAATGACGCTCACGCCGGCTTCCCTGGCGGAGTTGGCGGCAGTTTCCCACTCGCGGCCGACATCGGCCATAAAGCCGGTGCCGAGCGATGACGATTCCGTCAATATCTCATCGCCACGATCTCCATAAATACCGATCGCCGAGCCGGAAATGAACCGCTTCGGTTCGCCATTCTTTCGACGCGGAGAACGGGCAATCGCATCGGACAGGCAACGAGTACTCTCGACGCGGCTGTCGCGGATTTCCTGCATGAACGCACGCGACCAGCGCCGTTCAAAAATGTTCGCACCCGCCAAGTGAACGACCGCGTCGGCAGTCTCCACACAGCGCAACCAGCTTTCTACCGAGCGGTAATCGACCGTCGCCGTCTCGCAGTCTTTGCCGAATCTTTCGGGTGCAATGGCACCGCGACTCGCCACAACAACCGAGTGGCCATCCGCGATTAATCGCGGAACGAGCCGCGTGCCAACCAACCCCGTGGCCCCACTCACTACGATACGCATGGATCACCCGCTTCCTGGGCCGACCATCTTTTCGGGTCGGACGATTTTGTCGAACATCTCCCCGTTCAGCGTAGGGCCGGTGAACTTGCCGTCGTCGCTTTTTGTCGGTGGCGCGACCGCGATCGCTTCCGCACGGAGCGTCGTTCCGTTGTGGTGCGCCTGCTTGGCGATCTTCGCGGCCGCATCGTAACCGATATGCCGATTCAGCGCCGTCACGAGCATGAGCGAGTTCGCGAGGTGCCCATCGATCTGCGTGCGGTTCGGCGTAATTCCTTGCGCACAATGCTCGTCGAACATGTGACAGGCATCGGTAATCAATCGCACGGAGTGGAGGAAATTGTGAATGATCACCGGCTTGAAGACGTTGAGTTCGAAGTTACCTTGGCTGGCCGCAAAGCCGATTGTCGCGTCGTTGCCGAAGACTTGCACGCAGACCATCGTCATCGCTTCGCTTTGCGTCGGGTTCACTTTGCCGGGCATGATCGACGAACCCGGCTCGTTCTCGGGGATCGTCAATTCGCCGAGGCCACACCGCGGGCCGGACGCCAACCAACGTACGTCGTTCGCCATTTTCATGAGCGCCACCGCAAGGACTTTCAACGCCCCGCTCGCCCCGACGAGTGCTTCGTGACCTGCGAGCGCGGCAAACTTGTTCGGAGCAGTCACGAATGGCAACTTCGTCAGTTCCGCGATCTGCACGGCCACTGCGTCGGCAAAGCGCGGATGGCTGTTCAAGCCCGTGCCGACGGCGGTGCCGCCGAGTGCGAGTTCGTACAAACCGGGCACCGATGCCTCGATATTTTTCAGGCCGATATCGATCTGGGCCACGTACCCGCTGAACTCTTGCCCAAGCGTCAATGGAACCGCATCCATCAGATGCGTACGGCCAATTTTGACGATGTCCGCAAACGCTTCCGCCTTATTGTGAAGCGTTTCGCGCAATATCCGCACGCTCGGCAATAACCGATGCACGATCTCTTCCGCGGCCGCGATGTGCATGGCCGTGGGGAAGGTGTCGTTCGACGATTGCGACATGTTGACATCGTCGTTGGGGTGAATCGGCTTCTTCGAGCCAACCACGCCGCCCGCCATTTCAATCGCACGATTGGAGATGACTTCGTTGACGTTCATGTTCGTCTGCGTGCCGCTACCCGTCTGCCAGATTCGCAGCGGAAAGTGCGCATCGAGCGTGCCCGCAATCACTTCGTCGGCGGCTTTCGCGATGCCATCGCACGTCGTTTGCGGCATCAAGCCGAGCGCCGTGTTCGTCATCGCCGCCGCTTTTTTCAGCGTCCCAAACGCACGAATGACGGATCGCGGCATGAGGTCGTCGCCGATCGCGAAGTGGATCAACGAGCGTGCCGTCTGCGCGCCGTAATAGCGGTCGCTCGGCACCTCGATTTTGCCCATCGTGTCGGTTTCCGTACGCATCGTCATGTGATCGAAACCTCGTCAGTGTCGCGGAGAATAACGATGATTGTATGCCGTGCTCGCCATTCTTGTCTCTGCGGCGCGGCGAAACGGTTATGGGTTAATTTCGTTGACATCCTTTCGTCAAGCGATGAGGATGGGGGAAATTCTGTGGAATACCAGTTAGGCGGCTTGAGTGCTTATTGGAAATATACTCTCGGCATTAACAAGCAGTGCCGGAACTGGCGGCGAGGACATGCTGTCGTTCTTCGGTAATATCGTGGTTCTGCCACTGGTTATATTCTTGGCAGGGCGGGCCGTGTTTCACGAACCACTATCGTCTATATGCCTAATCCTTATCGGAGGTGTACATCTATCCTTGATTCACGAGCTGACAACTGGGTATCAGCCATCGAACATCGTGAAAGTGCAGGCCAATCCGGAAAGTGAACAGCAGGTCAGGTTATTCGTGGCTGTTGACCCTTGCAGTCCTGTTCGTGTTGTGGGTCATCGACAGGCGATTTGCCAGACGCGGTTACAAACACCCCTTTCGGGGAAATTCGCTTTCATAACGCGACATGGCGAACAAACAATTCGGCAAGTCTATCGGCGTAAGTTAGGCGAAAAACTCATCATGACAGTGATCGTTACCGAAACGAACGGAGTATGGCGAGCGCGAGCGCATCGTACCGCCATCGGCTTTGAGTGGGATTACGGCACTGAAAAACTGCTCGATATCATACGCCGGCGATGCGATCTCGGCACGGCAATGTTGATCTATTGGCACGGCCAACCCGACTTTTATCGCCGGCACAAGCGACGCAGCGATTTGACGATTGGCCGCTACGAATTTGATATGCTGTGCGAAATCGAACGCAATGTGATCGACGGTTTTTACACCGAACGCAATATTCCATTCAACCCGTTCGACGACAAAGGCCGTAACTGGTGCGAAAACCCCATACGCGACGTGTATTGCGAATTACCAGAACCGATGTATCGAGGTGTTGGCACTGAGGAAGAAATGGCGCAACGCCAACCGTTGCGGTCGGGGATTGCTGGCCTGCCCATCGGGTTGTCGGCGGTGGCAAATGCGGATCCCAAACCGGTGACCGACCTCGACAAGGTGATCGCCTATCTCAACTCACTCACTGGAAACGGCCATATCGTTGAGAAAACTAACGGAATCGTAACCGGCGTATCGTTTTTGACAAATCGAAAAGTAGTCGATGTCGACTTGCTCAACCTCAGATGGTTTCCCGATCTGGTCAAACTGGATTTGGGTCCGGAGTTGACGGATCGGGCAATGGAACACCTGCGGTTCGTGCCAAAGTTACACACGCTCAGCCTATCATGTGGTCGTATTACCGATGCGGGGCTGGTGAATTTGCAGCACGTGCCAGGTCTTGCAGAGTTGAATATACATGGGTGTAAGAAAATTACCGATGCGGGATTGTTGCACGTTGGGAATTTGAAACAGTTGCGTCATCTGGACATTGCGGCCACCAAGATTGGCGACGCTGGATTAGCTCACCTCTGCGGCTTGTCGAATCTGGAGCATCTCAGTTTGTATTACTATACGAAGATCACCAACGCGGGACTCGTTCACCTTGCGGATCTGAAAAAGCTCGTATTCCTCAGCTTGGCGTACACAAAGATCGGCGACCGTGGGCTTATCCACCTCTACGGTCTGAGCAACCTCAAAGAACTTCAGTTGGGGCGGACGAAAGTGACTGAGGCATCGCGCTTCTGAAAGCCGCGTTGCCCGATTGCAATATCACTCAAGCACAATAATAAACGGAACGCGGCTTATCAATTCCGCATTCCGTATTCCCCACTCCGCATTTCCCCAAGTTAGCCCCATGTGACTAAGCCTGGCTCGAAGGCGTGCGGCAGATTTGGGTGTGATGGTAGCACGCGGACGCTGAAGCCGAACTGGCCACTGGCTTGGCAGGCGACGGTTCCGGCGAACGACACGCGACCGTCGGCAACGGTGCCGGAGGGCAGCAACGCTTTCGCTTTCGGGTCGGCGATTTGCCCCATCGAATCGAGCAGGCCGTAGCAGAGTTGCACCTCGACATCGTTCGGCGAAATCGTGCCGAGGTGGACGCGAACCTTCACGTCGAGATCGCCGCCGACTCGCAGGGTGTCGCCGTTCGGCGCGTCGATTTGCTCGACGCGGACTTGCCCCCAGTCGCCGTTGATCTTGCGTCGCCAGGCCGCGAGTTCGGTGGCACCCTTCAGGTGATTCCCGCTCAGTTTCAAGAACCGGCGATGCGATGGCAGGTAGCAACGCTCGGTGTATTCTTCGACCATACGGTTCGTGTTGAACATTGGCACCAGCGTCGCGATCGATCGCTTCATGCGTTTGATCCAGGCGCGTGGCAGGCCGTCTTTGCCACGGGTGTAGAACGCGGGCAGCACTTCCTTTTCGAGCAGTTCGTAGAGTGCCCGGCTCTCGACTTCGTCTTGGTACGCAAGGTCTTGGTACTCTTCGCCGGAGCCGATCGCCCAGCCGTTTTCGCCGTCGTAACCTTCGCACCACCAGCCGTCGAGAATGCTCAGGTTCAAGCCACCGTTGACGGCGACTTTCATCCCGCTCGTACCCGACGCTTCGAGCGGACGACGCGGGTTATTCAGCCACACATCGACGCCTTGAACGAGCGTTCGAGCGACGTTCATGTCGTAATCTTCGAGGAAGACGATCCGCTTGCGGAACTCTTCCCGCTTCGCATATTGCACCACGCGCGCGATCAGTTCCTTGCCGCCGACATCCTTTGGGTGTGCCTTCCCGGAAAAGATAAACTGAATCGGGCGTTCCGTGTCTGCGAGCAGTTTCGTGATGCGTTCGAGATCGCGGAATAGCAAGTCGCCGCGCTTGTACGTTGCGAACCGCCGTGCGAAGCCGATGGTCAGTGCGTCGGGATCGAGAATCTCCTCGGCTTTGTCGATCTCGGCGGGCACGCTGCCGCGACGCTTGAGTTGCGCTTTCAAACGCGAACGCGCCATCGCCACGAGTCGTTCGCGGCAACGTTCGTGCGTTCGCCACAGTTCCGCATCGGGGATCGATTCGACGCGCTTCCAGATCGCGAAATCGGTCGGTTCTTCTTCCCAGTGGATGCCGATGTAGCGGTCGAAAAGCTGGCCGATTTCCGGCGAGAGCCAAGTCTGCGTGTGTACGCCGTTCGTGATCGAGGTGATCGGCACTTCGACATCGGGTAGCGTCGGCCAGATGCCGTTCCACATCTTGCGCGAGACGACGCCGTGCAACGCGCTCACGCCGTTGCTGGTGTTCGCGAGCTTAATGGCAAGCACCGTCATGCTGAACGGCTCGCTGTGGTTGTCGGGGTGAATCCGCCCGAGTGCGTAGAAGCCATCGCGGTCGATGCCGAGTTTGCTGATGTAATCGCCGAAGTATTGGTCCATCAGTTCTGCGGGGAACGCATCGTTTCCGGCGGGCACTGGCGTGTGCGTCGTGAAGCACGTGCCGGCCTTGACGGCTTCGGATGCGGTCGCGAAATCGAGCTTTTCTTCTTCCATCAACATGCGGATGCGTTCGAGGCCCACGAATGCGGCGTGCCCCTCGTTCATATGGCAAACGCTCGGGTTCTTGCCGATGGCGCGGAGCGCCCGGATGCCGCCGATACCGAGAATGATTTCTTGCTGAATCCGCATCTGCTCGTCGCCGCCGTAAAGCTGTGCGGTGATGCCGCGATCTTCCGCCCGGTTCGCGGGGATGTTCGCATCGAGCAAGTACAACGGCACGCGGCCGACTTGAATGTGCCAGATTCGCAGCGAGACTTCGCGGCCCGGCAACTGCACCGCAACGATCACCGGCGTGCCATCGGGCTTGAGTTCGGGCACGAGTGGCAGCGTGAAAAAATCGTTCTCCGGGTAGCGTTCTTGCTGCCAGCCGTCGACGTTGAGGTACTGCCGGAAGTACCCTTCGCGGTACATGAGGCTCACGCCGACGAGCGGGATGCCGAGGTCGCTGGCGCTCTTGAGGTGGTCGCCCGCAAGCACGCCGAGGCCACCGGAGTACACGGGTACGCTTTCATGCGTGCCGAATTCGGCGGAGAAGTACGCGACACAGGCACCGCTATCGGCCTTGAAGGTTTGGCCGAACCACGTCGACGCCTTCATGTAATGATCGAGCGATTCGACGACGCGCTCCATGTGCGCGAGGAAGCCACCGTCTTCGGAGAGTTCGTCGAAGCGTGTCTGTTCGGTCGAGCGCAATAGCCGAATCGGGCTATGATCGAGCGTCTCGAACAGGTCCGGATTGATCCGCCGGAACAGCGCGACGGCGTCGGCGTTCCAGCACCACCACAAGTTGTAAACGAGTTTTTGGAGGGGTTCGAGCGACTTCGGAAGGGATGGAAGAACCGTGTAGGTTCGAATCGATCGTCCGGGCATGAACAATCCTCGCAAGAGAAACGAAACAACGGGGGATCACCGAGTGAACCCGCACTGGGAAACGACGCAAAACGCTTGCAGGGGAGAACTGCTCGCTAATAATTTAGGAGGTCTGGGCCGAGTTTCAATTCGGCGTGCTCGAAGAGGTCGATCGATTCGCTTCATCCAGCCGGCGATACGATTCGCGATCCGCAGGGTGGAGCGGAATCGCTTCGAGGCCGCGCGACTTGGCCTCGCGAAACGCGCGATCCGCATCGGGTTTCTTCTGCGAGTTCAACGCGACGGACAGATGAAAATACCGCATCGCGGTCTTCTCGTGCTTCAGCGCCTCCGCCGCGTCCTTCTCGGCCAGTTCGTACTGCTTCGCGGAGATGCGGATCCGGGCGCGGGTGTCGAGCAGCTCGCCCGTCAGACCTTTTTCCTTCATCGCGCGTTCGATGAGTTCGTTCGCTTGCGTCGCGCGTTCGGGCATCGGGGCCAGCAACCACGCGAGATTATTGAGCGCCACCGCATTCCGCGGGTCGATCGTCAGCACCTGCTGATACGCTTTCTCGGCAGCCGCAAAATCGTTGCGAATCGTCTGGAAGTCGGCTTCGGTGAGGCGGAGCAGAATCGAATCTGGTTCTTGTTCGCGTGCCGTTTGCAACCACTCGCGAACCCGCGTGGCCCAGACATCGCTCGCGCCGTTACGGATCGCAGCGACACCCGCGAGTGCCTTCGTTCGTGGGTTCAACGTCTTCACTAACTGAATTTTCGCGAATGCTTCCTCGGGCCGTCGATCCGCCGCCAACAGCGATGCGATCCGGGTCAGGTACTCGGCCCGCGTCGGCACCAGCCGGTCGTACTTTGCCACAGCAGCATCGGTCAACATTCGCACCGCCGCGGTGCCGCGAAGTTCGGCGAGCCGCGATAAGCGGTCGTACAGTTCGGCTGCCGCCAGTATCGTTTCGTTCGTCTCATTACCGCTGCGGTCGATCTCTTTGCAGTCGCTTTCGATCATCGCGATGGCGCGTTCGGACTGCCCCGCCTTGCAGTAATAATTGGCGACCGCCGTCACGATGCGGCTTTCGTTCGGGCCGCGTGCGAGCAGCCGTTCGGCGAACGCTTTCGCCGCATCGTACTGCTTGCCTTCGATCAACACTTCCATCGCGACAATCAGGTATTCGACGTTCGTCGGATCGCGGTTCAACAGCGTTTGCAGGCAGCCGACGGCTTCGTTCGTTTTCTCCCCGGCACGATATGCCTGGCTCAGTATGAACACGTCGCGCGGGCTGTTCGTCTCCTTCGCAATTTCAGCGAGTAACGAGATTGCCCGATCCAGCGCGGCCGTGCGGTCGGTGCCATCGAGGTAGCGATGCAACGACGATAACACGCCAGCTACGGCGCGACGTTCTTCAGCCGTTTGGAACAAATCTCGCTGCGAAATCAGCAATTCCGCCGCACGACGTCGGTCCGCGGGTTCGCCGCGCACGGCGAGTAACATTGTCAAATTTTGCGTCGCCCAAGCCCGATCCGATTGCGGTTCGTTCGGCTGATTCAGGTACCCTTGCAGTAACTCGATCGCATTCGTTCGTTCCATCCGCGCGAGCATAATCGCGAATCGCTCGCGGATATAAATTCGCTGCGTCGTCGCCGAATCGAACGTCCGTTCGCTCTTGATCTTCGCCGCCGCATCGATCGTTGCCAGTAACGTGGCATATGCACGCTCGTCGAGTTTTGGTTTCGCCAACTCCGTGACGCGGTTCGTTTCGATATCCACTTGCAACCGCACGTAGTCGTCGGCATTCGCGCCGGGTACTTGCACCGCGCGCGTGCGAAATGCCTGTGCTTCGGCCGACTGCCCGATGCGTTGTCGGCATTCGGCCAGCCAACCGAGGTAGCCGGGTAGCCGTTCGAGATGCACGGGGCACGTAGCGATTAACCGTGCCGCAGCCGGTCGATCGATCGTGCTCGCGACATTCCAAACGACACGCTGAAATGGCTCATTCGCCCATCGCGGGTCGATCGACAACCGCAACAACATCGCCTTCAGTTCCAGTGCGTTTCCTTTGCTCGCGTGAAATCGCAGCAGCCCCTTCACCGGTTCGACCCGCGTCGGTTCGAGCGCGAATGCCCGCGCATAAAATGTGACTGACAATGCCGTGTCACCGAGGCGATCCGCAATCGTGCCGAGTGCGAGACACGCATCGGCGCTCGTGGGGTTGGCCCCGAACTTCGCGATCAGCGCATCGCGCGAAGCGGTCCACGTCGCGGCATTCCCGGACTTCACCGCCACGGCTGTCGCCACGATGATTCGGCACGCGCCCGCATCACCTTCGATCGCCTTCAATGCGGTCTTCGCTTCGGCAAGTATCGTGGCATCGTCGGCCTCGATCGCACGCATCGCTACCGCCTGCCAAAGTGCCGCATCGCGCACGGTTTCGGTCGCCATGCGGTGGTGCAATCGCAACGCATCCACCCGGTCGCCTTTACGTTCGTAGATGTCGATTAGCCCCGCACACAAACCGTGCCGTTCGGTATCGGGCCAGCTTTCGATTTGCGATTCGAGCATCGGTATCGGTCGCAAACCCGCTGGGTCGCGGGCATATAACTCGGCCCGTGCTAATCGCAGTTCCGCACTGTCTGGCAAGGCCCCTTGGGCTTCGTCGAGTATGACGAGGCCCGCCGCCACGCCACGCACATCGGCGATCCGCTCGGCGAGTTTCGCCCACAATCGCACATCGCCCGGCCGCCGCGATCGCTCGCGTTCGAGCGCGTTCAGCACCGCACCCGGCTTCCCGGACAAGTACGCCACGTCCGCCAAAATCAGCACCGAATCGGCGGTGTCGACACCGCCCTTTTTCAAACTTGCCACCGCTTCGGTTTCGAGCTTCGTCCACGCATCGCTCGTTGCATTCGTCGCCGCCAACCGCAGCGCTTTCATCTGTATCGCCGTCGCGGTGTAAGTGCTCGCGCCCGCCGGATTCTGTGCGGCAAGTTCGTATTCGCGAATCGCTTCGGCGAGTTGGCCCGCGTTCAAAAACGCCTGTCCGAGCATCGCCCGTGCCGCGATGTTCGACGGGTCTTTCGCGAGGATCAACTTCAGGCATTCGCGTTCCTTTGCCGGTTCCGCAATGCGTCGATGACAGTTTGCCAAAAGTAGATTTGACTGCGCTTCGAGCAATGGCAACTCGGCCGATTCCGAACGGAGTTCGCCCAACATCTCGATCGCTTCGGACCACTTTCCGGCGTGCATCGCCAGCCGGCCACGTAGGTATTTAATTTGCAATTTCACGAGCGGTCCGCGACGCTTTTCGAGTTTCGCGAGCACCTCCAGTGCCTTCTCGGTATCGCCCGATTGCAACAATAAATCGCCGAGCGGGATCAGCAAGTCGGCCGTGTCGCGGGTGGCGGCGATGCCGTCTTCGAGGACGGTAATCGCCTGCGGTATATGGCCGCGATGCGATTCGAGCCACGCCATACTGCGGATCATCCGGATGTCGTTCGGCGTCTGTTTCAAGCCTTCCGCGAGCACGTCGTGCGCATCGCGCGGTGCACGCTGACGCTGGTACCGTTCGGCCAACAACAACCGCGGTTCGGGCGTTTTAGGTACGATGACAATCGCTTGCTTCAAGTCGCGAATCACGGGGTCGTTCGCCACCGGTGGCAGTACGGAATCGCCTTGCGTGGCAATCGCGAATCGCGCCCGCATCACGTACGAATCGGCGAGGTTTGGCAGTTCCGAAACCATGCGATCGAGCACGATCTTCGCCTCGCCGGGCCGCTTCTGTTCGCGCACCAGGAACTCGGCAAACCGCGAATACGTCGTCGGCTCTTTGGGGTCGAACTGAAGCGATGTACGGAAACTTTTGTCCGCATCATCGAAGGTGCGTTGGCCGATTTGCGCGAGCGCGAGTTGCTGCCAAACGGCTGCGTCCGATGGCGTATCCTTGAGGTACGCCTCCGCATGATTGCTCGCATCGGTGAAGCGCCCGAACTTCAAACAGAGCGCGATCGCTTCCTTGCGGATACCGGCTCGGCTCGGGTCGCCACGCAAAATCTTGTCGTAAAGGAATACGAGTTCAGAACGGGAAGCGTCCGTCGAACGCGAGCGCAAGATGTTCGCCAGTCGTTCTTGCATATCAACATCGGTGGGGCGAAATTCGAGATATTGCCGCAGGTAATGCACCGCCGTGTCGGTCTTGTTCGCGTCGATCGCCCGCTCGGCTTGACGTTTCAGCGCGTCGGGAATGCGGCCCGCTTGAATCGCGTGGATGCCGAACAGCAGACCGCAAATCGCCACCAGCGCAACGAGTAGCTTCAACAAAAATATCTTATGGATCGTCGGCATCGTCAGCATTCTCCGAAAGTCACCAATTAGAACCGACAGGGTAAATTGGGCAATCGATGCCGGTCAAGTGCAACCGCTGGACGACGATTCTCGATGACCCCAGAACGTCGTCTCGAAAGCCGATTCGTCGCTCGGCTCATAAAACGGGTATTGGTTCCCGAATTCCGACGAGGTTTCTCACGATGGCTGATATCCGGGCATTCCGGGGTTTCCGGTACGACATGGGCAAGGTCGGCTCGCTTTCCGATGTCGTCGCCCCACCTTACGATGTGATCGATGCCGCGCTGCAACAGACGCTTTACGATCTCAGCCCGTACAACGCCATTCGCGTCGAACTGAGCAAAGAAGTAGTCGGCGATACCGAATCGAACAACAAGTACACGCGGGCCGCATCGACGCTGAATCAGTGGCAGAACGAGAACGCGCTGACGCAAGACACTGCCCGTTCGATGTACGTTTACGAGCAGGAATTCACGGTCGAAGGCAAGACGTACACCCGCCGTGGCTTCTTCGCCCGCGTCCGCCTCGAGCCGTTCGGCACGGGCTGTATTCACCCGCACGAACAGACGCTTTCCGGCCCGAAGCAAGATCGCTTGAACCTCTACCGTGCGACGAACTTCAACCTTTCGCCGGTGTTCGGGTTGTACCCCGACGACGATGGCGAAGTCTTCGCAAAGATCGAACCGCTGATTCGCAAGGCTCCACCGCAAGTCGCGAACGACCACCTCGGCGTGACGAATCGGCTGTGGGTGATTACCGATCAGCACACGATTTCCGCCGTCATCGGCTTCATGGGGCCGAAGCCAGTGTTCATCGCCGACGGCCACCATCGCTACGAAACGGGGCTGAATTACCTCGCCGAACAGGTCGCAGCGGGCAACGTGGCAGACAACGAATCCGCACCGAACTTCTGCCTCATGATGCTCGTCGGCATGAGCGACCCCGGCCTGATTATCCTGCCGACGCACCGCCTGATTAGCGGGCTGGGCAATGTTACGACCGAGCAACTGAAGGTGGCACTTCAAGACCACTTCGACATCGTCGATACGTTCGGCACAGACGCCGCGGCCGCGTGGGAAACGATGGAAATGGACGGCGAACAGAACGTCCTCGGCTTCGGCACCGTTGCCGATGGCAACTGGTTCGTCGCCCGGTTGCGCGACTCGGCGATCATGGACGAACTCGCACCCGATCAGTCGAAAGACTGGCGCGGCCTCGGCGTCAGCATCTTGCACAAACTCGTAATCGACCGGATTATCCGCGAGAAAATCGGCGGCGAGCCGGTCTGTAAGTACGTTCACCTCATGAAAGAAGTCACCGATGCGGTCGCCGCGAAGGAGTGCCAAATTGCAATCCTCGTGCCGCCCGCCACGATGAACCACGTCGAGACCATCGCAGGGAATTTCGAGAAAATGCCACCGAAATCGACGTACTTCTACCCGAAGCTGTTGAGCGGATTGGTCTACAACTCGCTGAAAAAGGATTGATACGCGATTCGTAAAGTGGAAATGCAGAATCGCTTGCGACACTACAACCCTATCGTTGGATCGCTAAACCCACAGGAACCGACGGCCCCCGAGCCTTCCCCCGGCGAGTGGGGGAAAGTTGGGGAAAATCGAGTAAAGATGAGAAAACGACCGACCTTCCGGCCGTAGCCGGGAAGATCGATCCGAAGCGGGAAAACAAGGCTTTTGTAGGCGAAAAAGTGAGTTCTAGTGAATTGCACCCGACTGGGGTCGAACCAGTAACCTTCGGTTTCGTAGACTCAAGGACATTTTCCGTAATCCCTTTCCCTGGCGTTACTTGCGAAGTGCCTACCGCGAACCTTCCCCCCAACCTTCCCCCGGAACTCGAAAAGATCGTGGCCGCATGGCCGACGCTATCCGAACCGATTCGTCGTGCCATGCTCGCCATCCTCGAAGCTGCAACGTGATGGCGACGGGGCGAAAGTATCCCACTTATCCCCCGCATCCCCCGTTTCGATTCTCTGGTGGCATGTTGATTGAACCGCTCATGGGGCCGCGATTCGAGCGATGATCGCAAGTGCCACGGGTTCACTCGAAGGCAAATAACCTGAAACCCTTAAAAACAAGCTTGAAGTTCGCTCAAGGTTCCACCCTTAAAAGCATATGGCGTACCCCAAACGATTCTCGGACATTCAACTCGTTGCGTACTTGACCATTACGCAAGGCAATTTCATGGACTGCGCCAGAAGGCTAGGCGTCAGTCGAACGGCGATCCGCAAGCGCGTGAAGAAATCGCCGGAAATCGCTGCGATGGTCGAAGACTTTCGAGAAGGACAACTCGACGAAGCCGAAGCCGCCCTATTTCTCGCCGTGAAACGCGGAGATATTCGGGCAATCTGTTTCGTGCTCAAAACGCTGGGGAAGGATCGCGGTTACGGGAAGATTCGCCTCTGACATCGAACCCAATCTTGCGAAGAACGCACGGAATTACTGGCACCTAAAAAAAGAAGCGGAAAACGCCTTGCGGGTATACTCGTCATCTTGCCGAAGCGTCTATGCGAACACGATTTGACTGGCGTTGTTCGGTTCACTTTCGCATAATCTCACTTCCACCCCGAATTGACGCTCTCACGCTGGTGAAACGTGCTGCCATTCACGATTGAAAATCCGATCCTGAATTCGCCGTTT
>JAYVXI010000060.1:0-22101 GCA_043785305.1 Limnoglobus sp.
GATCCACCTGATGCTCAACCGACTCGAACCGAAAAACGAAACGGCCGAGTTTCAATACCGAACCGCGGCATAAACCTACATATGGGACAGTCACTAAAACCTGGGACTAAGTTACGCAGGCAAGCGGATACCTCTCGAAACAAATCCTCTTTGTTCCGTAACTTTGATCTGACCACCATCTCAGCAATTTGAGGGTGCCTTGCTTCATACGTGTGATCTCCCGTGTGATCTTGTTTTACAAATACAACTTGTTCAAGAGGCTTGAAGAAGTCACGCTTGAAATTCTCAAAGTCTATTCCATGCATTCGCGAAACAATGCCCGCACGCACTTTAGCCCCAAACTGATTAAGTAAGCATATACTGAGGTAGATTTCTTGTGCTTTTCGGGGTGTGATTTTATCAAATTCATCTGCAATAATTTCTTCAAATATTTTACCATGAGTCGCTTCGTGCAGTGCAACGAGGAGTTGTCGTCCAGCTTGTTGATCCAAACGCTTTCTACGTTCAGCAGGAACTAATCTCTCCAAGCTGCCGAGGGCATGATGACGTTCAAGCAACGTTAGCAACTCATCTATTTCGCTAAGGCTGAGGTACGGCAGATCAATAACAGCAACATCTGATGGTAGAGATGTCAAAGTCTGTGGTGCTTGATTCCATTCATTCGACCGAGCTGTTCCAATAACAACAACTTGGCCATGCATATTTGTCGTTCCCTGAAAGAGAGACTCAATGTCATGACGCTTATGCACAAGATCGTCAATAAATAGAAAAACAGGCTCTAGAGTTAATTCAGCAATTTCTTTAATAGCCGCAGAGTTAATGACACCATCTGGTTTTAGAAAAAGACATAGACAATTATATCCCTTTGCTGCGTCCCAAGCGAGTCGCTGAAGCAAAACAGTTTTTCCCGCACCTGCGTGTGCTTTAATTACCGTCAATGTGCAACCTGGCTCACTGGCTAAATCGATAAAATAGTCCTCTAGTATACGGTCGACCATTTTACGCCGCACATCAAGATTCTGTTCAATAGGCGACCATTCAAAATTAACCCCTTTATAAAACTGCTCAGGTGAAACAATGGCACTGGGCTTTAACGATGAAACCAATTCAGCATCTCGATCAAGAAATCCCAATGTCATTTCACTGATTGCTACGTCCGGCCGAATCAGTTTGGCACGTAAAGCATCGAGTACTGAGTTAGTAGGCCGTATCAATCCGCGAAAATGTTTCTTGCATTTATTGTCTAGTGCTTGCATCGCCTCGTCGAACGTAGCGTTCATAGCCAGAATTTTTTTCTTTTCCCAATATCTGGTCTCTATGGATGTAATTCCTCGAGTCAAAAGATAGTATCGCAAACGGTTTGGTTGATTCTGAGTAAGACGTTCAAGAATTGCAGTGATATTCGGATCGGTAAGGCTATAACCCAGAAACATCACTGTCCTGTCGGCTGCCATTTCAGAAAACCACTTGAACAACCTGCTCCTTTTAGTCTCGTAGTCAATAAAGGAGTCGGAGGAAAGAATCAGTGGACATACCGGATTACGTGCCTGAGTGACACATCCATGTAGTTTTAGAAGAGGTAAGGCGTTTGCATCGTGAATCTTGATATCGAAGTTCTGATCGTCATCAAGGAGTGGTACGAGCTTTTGAGGAGCAGCTTTATTTGCAGTGTAAGCCTGTTCAATTGTCTGATCGTAATTCGTTGTAACGATTGCTCGCCATCGAAAAGATGTCATTATCTGATGTGATGGAGTTGGTCCAAAACCACTAACCAACGTGGCAACATACTCTTGGACAGGGGCAATAGTCGCTTCACTGATCGCATAGTTCGCAATCAGTCCGAGTGGCTGAGACTCGTAACTGGGTGTTAGAAACTTATGAGCAAGTAGCTTCCCAAGCTCCTTACCCATTGGTGGATTCTTCCCTTGGGAATTCTTTGCTTCGCGGGATGCACCTGCACCTAGCATCAAGACAACGTTTCCGCTTTCGATTTCGGATACGAGATGCGGCGGAAGGTCGAGATCGGCCATAGCGAGCGCTCAGTGAACGTAATGGGGAAGTTCTTACGTCATCTTATTCGTTGGTTACTAAGACGTCTCCCTGAAAAGGGCAGAATGCTCCATCATGAGTCTGGCGGGCTTCCTTGAGAAGCCCACGGCAAAGGCTATCGGAGGATCCGACGGTCTTGACGACGTTCGGCTCGGCCCAGAAACCGGGAGGGGGGCGGCTTCTGAACGATGCGATACCCTGCCGCGATCGAAACCGCGAAACAAGCGATGGCAGCAAAGATAGAGAGGAACCGGATCATTGGCTCACGGTTATTTGGATGATTTAACGATCCAACTGAACGCAGGCCGCCGACGGATGTCAATGACTGTTTCAAAGAATTTTAAGTGATCTCGTTCAACGGGCGTTTTGGCTCGAAGTACTCGAATGCGGCGGGGACGCGGACGAGTTCGCCTTCGGGGTAGCGGAGTGCGGTGAGTTCGCCGCCGAAGACGCAACCGGTGTCGAGGCAGATGGTGCGGTTCTGCCAGTGGGGCGTTCGCGTGACGACGTGGCCGTAGACCACCATCGCCGCGCCGCGGTAGTTCTCCGCCCAGTTCGCCCGCACCGGCAGGCCGAGTTCGTCCGATTCGCCACTGGTGTCGCCGTACAGTGCGAACGCCTTGGCCCGCGCCGACTGCTTCCCGTGAAGCTCCTCCGGCAGCCCCGCATGGGCCACGATCAACCGTCCGCCATCGAAGCTCAGTTGGATCGGCAGCGTACCCAAGAACGCACTCGTCGCGTCGCGAAACTCCGGCGGCTGCGCGGCGAGTTGATCCAGCGTCCGCTGTAGCCCGAAGGCGACTTGCACCGCATTCCCTTTCAGGTACCGTAAACATTTGTCGTCGTGATTCCCCGCCACGCAGAACGCGCGACCGGCGGCGATCGCGTTCATCGCCAACCGCAGCACGCCGGGGGAATCCGGCCCACGATCGACGAGGTCGCCGACGAAAATCAGCTTGCGGCCCAGCGGTGGAACCGGATTCAGTGGCTCGGTGAGATCGTACCCGAGTTTCGCGAGCAGCCACTGAAGTTCATCGAAGCAGCCGTGAACGTCGCCGACGATGTCGAACGGCCCCGCTTCGTGGTTCTTGTCGATCGGCAGCGGATCGCGTTCGAGTTTCACCGCACTCACTTCGGTCGCGCTGTTCAAAACATGCACCGCTCGAAAGCCTTCCTCGCTAAGATGCGCGAGCGACAGTTGCAGGCTCTCGGCATGTCTGCGAACGACTTCTGGACCGAAGCCGCGGCCGACGCGATGCTGGTTCCGCGCGTGGCATTCTTCGGGCGGCACATTCAGCACGATGGCAATCGCGGGCACACCACACTTCCGCGCGATGTCGAGCAAATGCTTTCGCGCATCGGTGCGCACATTCGTGGCATCGATCGCCGTCGTCCGCCGATACGCGAGCCGTTTGGTTGCTGCGAGGTGCAACAACTCGAACGCCCCCGCCGACACCGACTGATCGGATTCATCGTCGGCGAGCATGGCGCGGAAGAAGTCCGATGACAAGATTTCCGTCGGGAGAAAGTGCGCCTTCGCGAACGTCGATTTCCCCGAACCCGACGGCCCCACCAGCACCACCAAGCACGCATCGGGCAAGTGAATCGTCACAGCGCGAGCCTCCATACTGGAAAGCGAACCGACAATATCAGTGAAATACGAGCGCATCGAAATCGCAGTATCGGGTACAGTTTACGAACTGTCGGTCGGCGTCGAGCCGCTTGAAGTGGACTGGCAAAGGAGATTCTAAGTGCCGAACGAAACGCAACTGACGCGCGGCGCGGGTGGGCGCATCCTGACGAACGTCAACGTGTGGTCGGCGGACGGCAATTGGATCGCGTACGACACGCGCTCGGATGCAGCGGGTGAGGTGTTCGATGGCACGCGGATCGAAGCCGTTCACACGACGACGCGCGAAGTCCGCGTGTTGTACGAATCGAAAAATGGAGCCAAATGCGGCGTCGTGACTTGGCACCCGATCGAGCCGAAAGTCGCGTTCATTCTCGGGCCGGAACAGCCCACCGCCGAGTGGTCGTACGGCCCATCGCGACGCAGGGGTGTCATCGTCGATAGCCGCAAACCCGGCGTGGCCATCGCGCTCGATGCCCGCGACCTCGTGCCACCGTTCACGCCCGGTGCGCTGCGCGGCGGCTCGCACGTACACGTGTTCAGCCCCGATGGCGAATGGCTGAGTTTCACTTACGAAGATCAATACCTGCAAACCGGACTTCGCGATGTGGGAATCAGCGTGCCGGCGGGGTTGGTCAAAGTGGCGGGGAAGCACCCGCGCAATCGCGATGGCACGTACTTCTCCGTGCTGGCGACACGCACGACAGCGAACCCTGCGCCTGGCAGCGATGAGGTACAAAAGGCTTTCGAGGAAGCCGTAATTGGCACGAACGGCTATCTGCGTCGCGATGGCACGCGGCAAAAGCGGGCACTCGCGTTTCAGGGCCACGTGCGGACGGCTACGGGAAATATCATCAGCGAAGTTTACGTTGTCGACATCCCGGACGATGTTCGCACGATCGGCGACGGCCCGCAACAAGGAACCGAAACGCGACGGCCATTTCCGCCGAAAGGCACGACGCAACGCCGACTGACGCACACCGCAAACCGCAAGTTTCCCGGCATCCGTGGCCCGCGCCACTGGCTGCGCTCCTCGCCAGACGGCACGCGAATCGCCTTCCTCATGCACGATGACATGGGTATGGCACAACTGGCGACGATCTCGCCGAACGGTGGCGAAATGGCGTTCGTGACTCAGTGTAAAACCGGGGTCGCGTCGGCGTTCACGTGGGACGTGTCCGGCGAACGAATCGCCTTCATCTCCGATGGCTGCGTCTGCGTAGTCGATGTCGTGACTGGCAAAGTGACGACGCTCACCGAGCCAGCAAAACCCGATGAAGCGCCCCGCCCCGAAGCGTGCGTGTTCTCGCCGAGCGGCAAGCAAATCGCCTTCGTACGCAGGCGAGAATCGGCGAATCAAATTTGCATCGTCGAAGTCTAATTCGGTATTTCGGCTTCGAGCGTCGTGCCTTGCCAGAGCATTCGCATTTTCAGTTTGCGTTCGGCCATCGGCGTGCGTTGCAGTGGGCGATAGACGATCAGCGACTTGTTTTGCAGCCATTTCAATTTGTTCGCGTCGATCGAGAATGTCGCTACGATCTCGTACAGTTCCGGGTGTTTGGCCAAAGTTTCGCGTAACAATCTCGCCATCGGCAGCGAGTATTTAATCGGTGGATCTTCGATCACGATCGTATCGGGGTCGGCCTCTCGCAGCAATTTCAACACGCCGGCCTCGCCCTCTGCCCACTCGACGTACTCGGCATTCGGGTCGCTGCGCACGGCGTAAAGTAGCTTGTCGCCGCGCAATACCCACATCCGCCGCGAAGCATCCGCACGGCGCATTTCGCAAATGAACGTGCCGTCCATTAGGCCATCGAACAAGCAGACTTTTGTACCTTGCGCATCGTTCAGCACGAACTGCGCGGCCTTCGCGTAACCGCGTACCCACGGCACCGGTTGCCGTAGCGTACAACACGCGGACTCTGCAATTACAAGCGTAACGGTGAGTATCGTCAGCGCGCGGCGATAGCCGTAGCGTGCGGGGAACAGGCTCGCCTCGGCGGCGAACGCGCACCATGCGGGGATCCAATAAATGGCGTGTCGCGTCTCTTGTTCGGCCATCGGCGTGAAGGTGATGTACACCGCCGCGAGCATCGCCCAGTACGGTTTTGCTGCATCCCACGAACTGCGCTTGTAACTGGCAACGAGGCCCACGCAAGCGAATAGAAATGCGGTCGTGCCGATCTGGTACCAGACCTGACTGAGGTAGAAAACGAGTTGGCCCCACCCGTCATGAACCGTACTCGGGTTCGTACCCGACGATGCGGCCTGCGCCTGCGTTGCTCCGACGATCGTCATCGCGAGATAGTAGTACGGCGCGAGTGCGAGGGCGGCGATCGCGCCGGTTACGAGCACCTCGCGACGGAACAACAACCGCAATTCGCCCTTAAAAATGAGTCGTATTCCGAAGTACGGGATCAACATGACTGCGTCGTAACGGTGGTAGCCCATCGCCACGGTCCAGATGCCGAGCCAGATGAGATCGACCCGTCGGCGACTGGCGAGGTAGCGTTCGAGGTGGAATGCCACGCCCAGGAAACAGGCGAGCGTCGGTACTTCGAGCATGACGGCGCGGGTATGCGCGAACACATCCCGCGACACTGCGAACAGCACGCAGGCAATCGTTGCGGTGGCTAACCCGTGCGTGCGTCGGATGAGATAAAAAGCGTAAGTGACAGCGAGCAGACAGTACGCGAGGTTCACCCCGCGTGCCGTCTCGAACGTCGCCCCGCACACCAACATGACACTGCCGCACACGGCGTAGAAGCCCGGTGGCCAGACGAACAAACCGAGCGATGGGTATTGCGCGTAGTAGCGCTCGGCGTAGCGCTTCGGGTGCCAGTAGCCGCCGTCGCGGAGGGCATCGTGAACGAAAACGCTCGTCGCCACGTGCCGGGTTTCGTCGCCGTTGAAGAACGGTTCGGACGGTTGGTTCCACGCGATTTGCAACACGGCGATGGCGGTTAGTAACATCGCCAGAATGCGGATGTGTAACGGCACCCGGTTCACGACGACACGCTCGTAAGCGTCGCCTCGCTGGCGAAGTTCGGGCGGCGCGTTGGCAGTTTTCGGTCCGCTAATGTGTCTGCGTATTGGCCCATCGGCAGCACGTCGAAGCGTGCGGAGAGCATCGCGAAGAACTCGCGTACGAGGTCGAGCTTCCACGTCGATGGTCGGTCCATTGCCGGGAAGAAGCTCAGGTCGCCATCGTCGTCACCGCCTAAAAAGTCCAGCGGGTGAAGCAATATCGAAGGCTCAGTACCGGATTGTTCGCACATCCAGAGGGCGGTGCGGAAGTAACGCCGTGCGGCAAATCGCGAGAACCGCGCGAGGTACAGCAAGTAGCTGAGGTGGATCGGCACCTTGGTCAGCGGCATCGTCGTCACGGGGATTTCGAGCAGCGTGCCGGCGTCGGTCGCCCAGCGATATGGCTTCAGCGGGCGCGTGCCATCGGCGATCGTGCCGAACAGTTTCGAGCGGCGTTTTTTTTCCTCCGGCGTCAGTTTCGCCGTCATGAAATAGTATGCGCGTGCGAGTGGCCCGAGGTACGTCGGGAACGTCGAGGCATCGAATTGGTAACCGCGTTCGATCAGCACTTCGAGGACGTTCGTCGACACGCTATAGCCGGGGCCGCGGAAGCCGGTTGGGCAAACGCCGGTCGCGTCTTCGATGGCGACTTCGGCTCGCGCCAGTTCTTCGGCGATCTGTTCGCGGCTGTAAAGGTGCAACCACGGCTCGTGGTGAAACGAGTGGTTGCCGATCTCGTGGCCCGCATCGGCGATACTCCGCAGCACCTCGCGATGGTGCGGGAGTGCGGCATCTTGGCCGACGATGAACCAGGTAATATTGAAGTCGAATTCGCGTAGGAGCTTCAGCGTGCGCGGCACGACGATGTGCAGGTACGACGGAAATGCGTCCCAGCCGGGGTCGCCGTGGGTCTTCATGTACGACCATTTATTGTCGAGGTCGAGCGACAAAGACGCCTTCGGTTTCAGCGTATTTTGACGATTCACGCGCGGACCTCCGACAGCAATTGCGCAACCGCACGGTCGGCCAGTTGCAAAGTTTCGTTGACGTTGAGCGTGCCGTTGACGATGTGCGCCGAGTTCGCGACGTACAAACCGGGAATGCTCGTTGCCATCGGCGGCAGGTTCGCCGAGTAGTCGATCGTCGGGATCGCGAGCACGTGGCGGACCCGCGACACGCGGAACGCGAGGACGTCATCGGGTGTGAAGTGCGGGTACATTTTCGCGAGCGCGCTGACAAACGATTCGCGGATCGCTTCGTCGCTCGCCTCGAACAGCGGGTCGTCGGGCGTCACGTATTTCGGCAAGTAAATCAGCGTCTTCCCGTCGAACTCGGCGAGGTCGACGAGCGTCGTCATTTCGATGACGGCGGTGAACGGCACCCAACTTTCGGTGATGTTCGTGACGTAGTAATTCGCGAGCGGTTTCTTCAGCACCAGCGATGCGCAGACGATGCCTTGGTAGCGAAGGTTCCGCCACCGATTCGCTTCGGGGGCAGGTAAATCGGGGCACAACAGCGGCACCACGGGGGCGGCCGCCGTCACCACGACGCGGTCGTATGTGGCGTGCGTGCCGTCTGCGATTTCGATGCGTAAACCGTCTGTGCTTTTGGTGATACTCCGCACGGCGGTTCCCGCGCAAATTTCGACGCCGGCGGTGCGCAGTGCGTCCGCGAAGTGATCGATGATCTTGCCGTAACCGCCGCGTGCGTAGCCGAACATCTCCTTCTTCAAGCCGGTGCGGCGTGCGGCATACATGCGCGCGATGATCGCCCATATGAACGCCGCCGAGGCGTACTGATAGTTCTCGCCGAGCTTCGCCCGAAGCAGTGGCAGCCAGATCTTTTCAGTCGTTCGCGTGCCCGACCACGACCGCAACCAATCGACGACGGAGATCGTTTCGAGGCGCTTCCAGTTGCGGATTTTCGAGGCGTAGAAGATGGTGGAGCCGAGGCGAATCTTGTCGATCAGCCGCAGTGGCGGGAATTTCAGGAACTCGACCGCGTTGGACATCGAGACGAGTTTGCCATCGGTATAGAAGCCGGTTTTCGTCTCGACCCAGCGCAGCGAGTCGGCGATGCCGAGCATGTCGAGTAGCGCCCGCACGCGCAGGTCGGACATGAGGATCACGTGATAGTGACGGTCCCATGTCACCTCGCCGACGGTCCAGGAATCGGCAAGTCCCCCAAGGTTCGGTGCGCGTTCGATCAGCGTGACATCGCAGTTCGCCTCACGCAGTTGCCGGGCGATTTCCATGCCGAGGAACCCACCGCCGACCACGGCCCAGCGCTGCGACGGACTAGTGCGTTCATCGCGATTCGTTGACAGAGGCGTTTCGAGAGTGGCATTCATAACGCGAAAGATAGTGCGCCGTTCGCCTGAAGCAAACGCTACAGCACCTCGGTCACGTCGGTTCCGCTGATGCGATATGTGCGGTGGCACGCGGGGCACTGGGAGTTCGCAATGGCATCGGTGAAGCGGCTAACGAGTTGCCCGCAGCGGCAAACGACACCGACGGAGCGGGCGGGGTTGCCGATGGCGAGGTGGAAATCGGGCACGCACTTCGTGACCACGGAACCCATACCAATCATCGCGAACCGCCCGATACTGAGATCGTTGCCGATGATGCACCCCGCGCCGATCGTCGCGCCTTCTTTAACGAGTGTCGGCAGCGTATGTTCGTCGGGTTCGGACGTACGAAGGTGCTTCAGGTCCGGCGTCGTCGCCCTCGGAAAACGATCGTTGGTGAAGATCGTTCCGGCGCTAATCATGACGCCATCTTCGATGGTGACCGCGTTGCAAATGTAGACGAAGCTGTTAATTTTTACGCGGTGGCCGATGCGTACGCCATAGGCGATGTGCGACTTCTCGCCGACGATGCATTCGTCGCCGAGCGTTGTGTCGTGGCGGATGTGGACGCTATCCCAAACGGAAGAACCCGGGCCGATCACGACGCCGGGTTCGAGGATCGCGGTCGGGTGAATGCGAACGCCGGTCATACGAGCGCTTCCTCGGGCAGCCGGGTCCAGTCGGCGCGATTCAACGAGCGATAGGCGGCGTCGATCGCGGCGACGTTTGCAACGGCATCACAAGCGGAAATGACGAGTTTTTCGCCGTCGCGTAGATGTCGCGCGAAGTTGCCGATGTTCGCACGAAACGCCTGGACCTTGTCGTAACCGTTGCCGAAAATCACCCACTCGTTGGAACTCGATAGCTTGTACTTCGACACCTTCCAACCGATGCGGATCGTGCCATTGAGACCGTGAACTTCGATGTAGCTTTCGCGTTCCTTGTTGATGCTCCACGATAGGTCGATCGTGCCCATGACGCCGGCGGCGGAGCGTACGAAAAGCTGGGCGGTGTCTTCGACGGGTAGCGGTTGGAGGCGTCGCCCTTCGACCGCGTGAACGTCGACGAGCGGCCCGAGGAAGTAGCGAGTCAGGTCGAGTGAGTGCGCTCCGTTGTCGATGAGCACGCCACCGCCGCTGATTTCTGGTTTGCCGTTCCAGCGGTTCGACATATCGACGCGCGAAGTGAATGCATTCTCGAACAACACGACTTCGCCGATGAGGCCGTCGTCGATGAACGACCGGGCGCGGCTGACATCGGAGACGTAGCGAAACTTCGACGCCATCGTGATGGTGCGGCCCGCACGCCGTGCGGCATTCAACATCCGGTTCGCACTGTCGACGCCGATCGTAAACGGCTTCTCGCAAAGCACATTCTTGCCATGTTCGAGCAAGTCCGTGCAGATCGCTTCGTGAGTCAGAGGCGGCGTTGCGACGATCACCGCATCGATGTCGTCGGCTTCGGCGATCGCATCGGCACTGTCGTACGCACGGCAACCGACGATGGCGGCGGTCTTCTCGGCGGCGTCCCATCGCACGTCGGCGATCGCAACGAGTTCGGCATCCGTGTGGTCGAGAAACGCATGGGCGTAACTTGCGGCGATGCCACCAGCACCGACGATTGCAAATCGAATCTTCGCTGTCATGGGCAGGCTCCAAGATATTCAATCTTCGCCTTCTCGGCGCACTCGCGGACCGATGCCGCGATGTACTCGAGGTGGTCTTCGGTGTACTTTTCGGACCACGGCAACACGAGCACGCGCTCGAGCGCGGCCAGCGTTCCGGGGAAGCGGGCGTCGGAGTAATCGATGGCTTCGGGGCGAGCGAGCGTGAACGGCCAGCGGCTGTTGCCGAACGTCTTCTGATTCTGAAACACCGCACATTTGTACGCAGGCTTCTGGATGTATCGCGGGGCACTGGCGATGCCGCGCTCCTTCAGCAGCGCGGCGAGGCCCGGTGCGCCCCCGCGAATGACGTTTCCATCGACACCGAGGCAGTATTTCCAGTAGGTGTGGACGGCACGCGGGTCGATCGTCGGTGTCTCGATACCCGTCAAACCTTGCAGGCGTTCGGTCAGCCAGTTCGCGGCATTTATGCGGTTCTCGACGACGCCATCGAGCTTTTTCATCTGCGCGACGGCGACGGCACCCTGGAGTTCGCACATGCGGCCGTTGAGCGCGAGAAAGTAGTGATCGGGGTTGGCGTCGCCGTAACCCCACGCCTTGTTCAGAAACAAAAATACGCGGCGTGACAGTGCGGTGTCATTCGAGACGACGAGGCCGCCTTCGCCCGTGGTGATGTGCTTGCCTTGCTGCAAACTGAAGCAGCCGAGCGCGCCGAACGTGCCGACGTATTGGCCGTCGAACTTCGCGAGGAACGACTGCGAGCAATCTTCGATAACGGGGATGCCGTGGCGGTTGGCGACGGCCATGATGCCGGGCATGTCGCACGGGTTGCCGAAGAGGTGCGTCGCGATAATCGCCTTCGTTTTCGGGCTGATTGCAGCTTCAATCGACTCGGGCGTGACGTTGCAAGTCTTCGGGTCGACATCGGCAAAGACGGGGATCGCGCCTTGATAAAGGATCGGTGCGAGTGCCCCCATATCGGTGATCGACGTGGTGATAATCTCGTCGCCCGCATCGGGGTCGATGGCCGCAATCGCGGCGTGAATCGCCATCGTGCCGGAACTGGCCGCGTAGCCGAATGCGGCCCCGAGCTTCGCGGCAAACCCGGTTTCGAGCGTGCGAACGAATTGCCCTTTGGTGCTCGTCAACGTGCCGGTGGCAATCGCCTCGGTGACGGCCTGAATCTCTTCCGCCCCGAGGGTTCGCCCCGTCGCATCCTGGTCGGATGGTAGCGGCAATGGCGGGCGAGTTCGTAAGCTCATCGGTGGGCAACCTTCGATTGGGAATGGGCGTAACCACGACGCCCAAGACGACGACCCAGGGGTACGACGTAAACGTCTAACCCTGGGAATTGCGATAAACCCTCGCTTGCGCGTCGGGCTAACAAAACCTTATTTCGGCGCGGTCGCGGCGTTCACTGGCCGGCCGAGCGCAACGTGGCACGACGTTGTGGTCGCGGTGTCGAATAACAGGCTGAGCGTGCGGTTTCGCTCTTCGGTGTTGTGGCGTGCGTCGTGCGCAGTCAGTCGCGTGAAGGTAAAGCGGGCCATCATGCGCAGGTGGCCGAAGATCGTGCGTACGGTTTTCATTTTGGATCGCCCGAGCATGCGGACTTCCAGCGTCGTCGGGTGTTCCACTACCCGGCCGCCACGCTGATCGAGATGGCCGAGTAACTCGACTACCCCCAGAAAGTTTCCCGAACGCAGCGCGATATCCTTCACGGCCGACCGTCGGTAAACGCGGAAACAACTCGTGTACGTTTGCAACTGATTGTGCATCACGTAGCGATACATTCGCGATGCGGACTTCGACAGAAACAGCCGCCAGCGCGGCACGTTCCTCACGTGGCCATCGGCGTGATACGGCGAAGCGGTCACCATGTCGACGTTGCCGGCCAGCTTCGGAATCATGTTCAAGAGTTCGAGCGGATCGTACGAACAATCGGCGTCGATCGAGCAGACGATTTCCGTGTCGGCGGCGCGGATACCCGTCATAATCGCGGCGGCCACGCCGCGGTTGACTTCGTGCGAAAGGATCTTCACGTCGGGCGATTGGCCGAACGAGGCGACGAGCTTTTCGCCGGTCTGATCTTTGCTCCCATCGTCTACCAGCAGGAACCGCAAGTCGTACCGTTCGGCAAACGCATCGCGGACGTTTTTGAGTACGTTCGCCATGTACGGCACGAGTTTTTCTTCGTTGTAAACCGGCACGACGATCGACACCGGCGGGCGGATTCCCGCCTGTGAATACACTTCCGTTTTGCGGAACGACGGCGGCGGCGTTTCAACGTCGGACAGCGGCCGAAACACGGCGGGCGTCGCCACGCCGAGATACTCCGCTGCCGACGAAAAATGATACTTTTCCAAGTACTCGCCGAGACGTTCTTCCATCAGGTCGATGTTGCGGTACTGGCGAATCTTCGTCATCCAGCCCGCCGTGCTGATTCGCGGTTGCTCGCGGTCGAGTTCCCACGTGTGGAAGTACATCACCAGCGGCGCGGTCGCTTTTTCGTCCCATCGCTGAATCGCACGACGCATGAAACCATCGGGTAACTGGCGGATCCAGTTGCCACCGCCGATCGGCAGATCGAAACCCGCGCATCGCATACTCGAGATCGGCAAGACCGTAATCGTGCCTTTCGCGGTCGGCTGAATGTGCGAAAACCGACGCCACGATTCGCCCGCGAACCGTCGGAACATCGGCCCAACGCTGGAATCGTAGGCGTAACCTTCTGCGGAGAGAACGTCTAAGGCCCACATATCTTGCGGGCGGAACCAACCGTCAGCGGTGCGGAACCCGACGACTTTCTTCTCGCTGGCGCGTTCGATCGCCGACTTGGCCCGACTCAAGTCGTCGCGGAATTCTTCCGGCGACAAATCGCGAATGTTGCGGTGGAAGTAGCCGCGGCTGGCGACCTCGTGGCCGCGATTCGCGATTCGCTTCACGAGTTCCGGGTAATGATCCGCCACCCAACCGAGCACGAAGAACGTGGCCTTCGTATTGTGGCGATCCAAGAGTTCGAGCGTCTTGGCCGTGTGGTGTTCGAGCCGCGATTCGAAGCGATACCATTGGCCCTTCTGGACGTACTTATTGAACGCGCCGACCTGGAAGTAATCTTCGAGGTTGACGGTCAATATGTGCCGGCGCGTACTGTTTCGATCGGGCAACATGGGGCGGGGCGTCCGACACGAGTTCCGGCAGGGGTGGGGCGAGCGAATCGTACGTTCCGGTTACGCCGTAGCGACGGTCTACTCGTTATTTATGTTACATCACGATTGCGAGAGTTGCAACTCTTAGACCAGATCGATGCGAAGGAACGGTTACGCGAGGAAGATCGATGCTCTGATAGAGTTTGCGGTGCGATCTGAAACGAACAACGTGTACTATGCGAGCCGAATACTCGCGAAAACGCTTCAGAGACCAGCGATTGGATGCCTTGAAGCGGGACGAGAAATCACACAGAGAGTTAAGGTGCGAAAACTATTGTTCTGCATCAATCGTCAATCCCGCGCAATGAATGTAACGCGACGGATACTCGCGTTATCACATGGTAACTTCGTGTAAATCCCCACGAGGTTTTGTGCTGTCGATGAACCACACGTAACCGTTCACGGGTCCGATTGCATTTCCAACGTTTCCGACGCCGTAGCCTCTCCTTAATTGTCAGGCTTCCGGGGTCAGAGACCTCAGCTACAAGAAGAGAAGTAAGTACCATTTGATGTAAGCCTACACGCGGCAGTACCTCGAAAGGATATTCGCTCGCGCCCGACGTTCCATACGATGACTCTTTAGCCACACTCGGTCACGGCGACGATATGTCCTACGCACTACAAACTCTCTGGCACGAAAAGAGCCGCTATGCGGCGGGCGTGGGGGCGGTTGCGTTCTCGGCGGTGCTGATGGCGCTGCAATTCGGACTGATGCTCGGGTTGTTCACGATCACATCGACCCCGCTCGATCATACCGATCCGCGAAATGTTTGGGTTGGCTCCAAGGATGTCAAAGCGGTCGACCTCGGACAACCGATTCCGGTGAGCCACATCGGGCGGATCGGCGAACGGCCCGGCGTGTTGCCACCAGAACCGTACATCGCGCACTTCGCCAATTTCCAGAAGCCCAACGGCGGCACCGACCTGTGCTTCTTGCTCGGCCACGCGGGGCCAGCGGGGGCGTCCGATGTGCTGGATAGCAATTTGCGCACGGCACTCACCGAACCGTTTGCCGTCGTGATGGACGAATCCGACTTGGCGCGGATGGGTATGCGCGAGATCGGCGATACGGCGAAGATCAACGGGCGCGAAGTCCGGCTCGTCGGCATCGTGCGCGGCCTGAAGAGCCTCGCCGCGCCGTGGGTGTTGTGCTCGCACTACACCGCCAGCGAGTTGATGGGCGCACTGTTGCCCGCCGATCACACGAAGTACTTCATCGCACAGTGCGACACGCAAGAACGCGCCAACGCTTTGGCGAAAGAACTGCGAGAGGAATACCCCGAAATGACCGTGATGACCGCCGCCGAATTCTCCGTCAGTTCGCGGTTGTACTGGCTGTTGCGGACGAAGGCGGGGATCGCCATCGGCTATGCCGCACTACTCGGGTTGGCGGTCGGGGCCGTCGTCACGATGCAAACGCTGTACGCTGCCACCATCGCATCCGCGAAAGAGATCGCCACGCTGTTGGCGCTCGGCATCCCGCGCAGCAAAGTCTACGGCATGGTGATCGCACAAGCGTTCTGGATCGGCATCCTCGGCATCGTCGTGGCGTACCCGATCGTCATGCTGTTAAAGTTCGGTGCCGAGACCGCCGGAACGCAAGTGATCCTCCGCCCCGAAGTCCTCGTCGGGGCCGCCATCATCACGCTCGGCATGGCACTCCTCGCCGGGCTGGTCGCACTCCGCTCGGTGCGAACGATCGAACCGATGAGCTTGCTGCGGTAAAGCCCAAGCACGATCGTGGTATCCTTCGAGCCAACAGAGACGTACCGAGTCCGGATGATTTCTTTTCATGCCAAGCGACTGCGTTATACTCCTCGCGGTCGGAAATGACACGTTACCGGTCTCACAATGCATTCTCGTTAGCCCGACGCGCTAGCGAGGGATTTTCGTCGTTTGTGCGATAGTGTGCCTTCTCGCGGGTTCCCCTCGCTAGCGCGTTTTGAAGTTGCGCTCTCCGCCGCGATGTGGATGCACGGTCGCTTCCGAGCCGATTCCCCGCAAGGGGTCGGGTGCGAGACATCCGCCCCTTTTCACGATCCCGCGACCCTTACGAACGGATTCGTACGTATCTGCGCTTTACCCGGCCCCTTGCGGGGAATCGGCTCGGTAAGTCTCGCTTTGACAATGCGCATTCACGAAAACCCTGGCGAGCGGCACAGCGTGAGCGTGCCGTGTGATCTCTCTGCGGCTACCACGGCACGCTTACGCTGCACTCTGGCCGGCCAACCTGATGCAAGCCGTTCCGAGTTTAACTGACACAGTAACGGCTAGCAAGCGGCTCACAAAAGGGCAGGAAAAAGACGCCCTCTCGAAAAGGCCACCTCTGCTGCCACCTCCTTAATTAAAGTCATTCGACATCGAATGAGTTGCGACTGCCTCACCTCACTAATACGCAGGACGCAGCTTATTCAAAGGAAACGGTTATGGTAGTCAACATGACATGGTTGTGCATCGTGATGGCGACTCTAATGGCAGCCGCCCAGAAAAAGGATATGACGGCCTCAGACGAATCTGCGGTCCGGGAATTGCTAAAAGCCATCGAGTTCAAGCAGGGCGCGCGTGATGAGTTGGCCAAGTTGGGTGGTTACAGCTCTAATGCGTTTCCGCTGTATGCCCGTATCCTTGATGATCCAAAAGAGAACGGTCGCATGGCTGTCCGAACGCTGATAGTACTCTCCGAAATCAAGGCCGACCGTAGCCAGTTTCTGGAACGCGCAGTTGCCAAGCTGGCACACACGCGCCCCAGCGTTCGCCGCACCGCGGTCGGGCTGCTCGCCCAGATCGGGAGCGAGCGGGACGCCGCCCCAATCGTCGCCCTGCTGTGGGACGAGGCGTGGGAGATCCCGTTTGCCGCCGCCGATACACTCGTAGCGATCGGCGACCGACGATCGCTGGCCGCGATGGACGTGTGGCTCAACTCCAGCATCCACTATGCCGACGCCGCGGGGCAGCGGAAGCACGTGATCAAGTGCCGCGAGGAGTTGAAGGCACGCCTCGACAAAGAGAAGGCAACGAAACCGAAGCCATAAAGGTTTACAATGAAGATCTACCGTGCAGTTACGACGTTATTATTCAGCGCATTATTATGCTCATATGCATTATCGAATGACGATATTCCCAACGATCGTGCAATTCGATTGATGCTCACGGCGATTGAGTTCAAGGATGATCGCAAATTGCTCGTACAGCACGGTGAGAAGATATTCCCAAGTTTCGAGCGCATCTTGGCAGATCGGGATGCAAATTCAACTGAACTCACCCGACTTTTTATCGTACTCTCGGCTTTGAAGGCCGACCGCAGCCGTTTCCTGGAACCCGCTGTGACCAAACTTTCGCATTCGGACAAGTCGGTTCGGCGGGTTGCCGTATCTTTTCTCGGTGAGATCGGCAGCGAGCGCGATGCGTCTCCGATTGTCGCACTTCTGGCCGATGAGGAATTTACCGTTGGAGTATCAGCAGCGAAGACACTTTCGACAATCGGCGGGCCGCGAGAATTGGCGGCGTTGAACGTCTGGCTCACTGTTACCAAGCCCGAAACCTATTCGAAGGAGTGGCAGGGAAGGTACGATTCGCTTCGCAGGAACGTGACCAATTCCCGAGACGCACTGAAGGCACGCCTCGACAAAGAGAAGGCAACGAAACCGAGGCCGTAATATGCGAGTCTGTACATATTCAAGCGTACGGTGGCGGATTCGTATTTGACCGTCAATTATACTGTGAGCAGCACCGCGAGCGGCTATACATTAGGTGGCGGGTATGGTGGCAATACCAGTGCGACATTCATGCCAGGGATTTCGGAACTGAGTGTGAATCTCACCATGAATAACAACGCGCCCGCCACATCGGGCGCGGTGACGGTTACGATTACGCCATCAGCGAACTATGAGATTATGGGTTCGCCGAGCAACACTGTGGCGATTTATAGTGTTGGCGGACCAGGGCCGTGGATCAATGTGTTTCGCCGCGTCGACCCTCCGGGAAATACGCTCAACGAGGGTGGCGACAAGGGGCGATTCGTCGTGAGTCGCTACTTCAGTTACCCGACGGGTCAGCCTCCCGAGACGATTCCACCTCCACCGCCGTTCCCCGATTTTGCCCTCGGTGGCACCGCCCGCGAAGGCCTCGATTACACCGCAACGAAGCAAGCGACCTCGCAGGTGGTGCCACCGATTGCCTCGAGCATGGTGTTCGTCGATGGCTACGAAGTCGAAATCACGCCGCTCGCCGATAGCGTCTACGATGGCGGCGAATGGGTCGATTTCGCCTTAATTCCGCCGAGCAATCAGAGCGTCGTGCCATCGAGCAGCAAAGGCGTGATTTCGGTGACGCTGCCCATTTTCGATGTAGGCACGCCGCCCAAACCGCAAATTTCGCGGCAGCCTCACCTTCCCCGCCGGCGTCGCCATGATCGAGGTGAAGCTCACACCCGTCGACGACACTGTGCCAGAAAATGATGAGATTGCGCAGTTGAAGCGTGGGATGTTTGTGATTCAGCGTACGGTGATCGGCGTTACCGTCCCGCAAACCGTTTGGGCTCGTCGTCCGGAACGATGTCGTCTTCCGGTGGCGGGGCTGGTTCCGGGTGGGCATCTGGCCCGGTGGGTAACGTGGAACTTGCGCGTCCTAACGTCGTCTTACCGGCGCGAAAATGCGGATCGTCGGCGTACGGCTTCGGCGTCCAGGCACACCCGGCGCTGGACAACGCGAACGCCAGTAAATAGACGCGAGGCCACATCGTGTGGGTCCAAGACTCCTGTTGTCACTCGTCGTTTATCGGCACAATCGGTCAGCGGACCGGAGCGAAAGTGGCGGCGGCTTTCACAAACGCGCCGTGGCTCAGGTTCCCATCGCCGGGGTAGCCCGCGTGCTGCACCATCCACACCGTAACGAGGCCGCGATTGGTGTCGATTGTCATGTGCGTGGAGAGCGCGCCGCCGTGGCCGAACGAGCCGCCATTCGTCGACCAGCCGAGGCCGTAACCTTCCTTGATCGATTCGCTGGTTTGCTTGCTCGTCATCCGCTTCACCGATGCTTCGGAGACGTAGCGTTTGCCGTCGAGTTCGCCGCCGTTGAGGACCATCTGGCAGAATCGTGCGACATCTTTCCCCGTCGAAAACAGTCCCCCCGCAGGCATCGGCGCGCGTTTGCGATCCGTCAGCGGGTAAGTGACTTGGCTGATCGTCGTCATTCCCAAATTCGTCTTGTCTGCGTTCGGTTCGTACGCCTTCGCCAGTCGGGAAACCTGCTCGGAGTTCGGCCAAAACGTCGTGTCCGTCATTTTGAGCGGGTCGAACAATCGCTTCTGCATGAACTCTTCGTAAGGCACACCGCTGACGACTTCGATGATGCGCGCGGCGGTGTTGATGCCGGCGTTGCTGTACTGATACTTGCTGCCCGGTTCCCACTGCAGCGGCTGCAATGCGTGGCTCCGCACGCTATCGCGTAGCATTAACGTGTCGAGCTTCGGCTGCTCCATCGGCGAACTGAACCGCATCCCGCTCGTGTGGCTGAGCACGTGTTTGACGGTCATCGGCTGCAATGGCTTCTTCAAAAGCACGTGGTTGGCGTCCTGCTCCGCGATCACCATTATGCCCTTAAATTCGGGCAGATACTTTTCGACCGGATCGTCGACGTTCACTTTGCCTTCGTCGACGAGGATCATCAACGCGGTGCCGGTGATCGGCTTGCTCATCGACGCGATCCAGAACAGACTGTCGGTTCGCATCGCTTGCTTCGCCGCAATGTCCGCAAAGCCGACGGCTTCCAGGTGTAGGATTTTGTCCTTCGTGGCCACCACCGTGACCGCCCCTGCCAGCGTGTGGTTGTCGACGTATTTTTGTAGAATGCCCGCAATATTGGGTTCGGCAGATCGCGCCGGTATCGGCGCGAACGCGACCAACACGAACAGACAGAGTCGTCGGGAAGAGCGCATGGGGTTCTCCATAGGTAGGTTCACCGCGCCGCGTTCAACCGCGGATTTGGCCTTCGCCGGTGATGATGTACTTGTACGAAGTCATTTCCCGCAAACCACACGGGCCGCGAGCGTGGAACTTATCGGTGCTGATGCCGATCTCCGCGCCGAGGCCGAGTTCGAAACCATCGTTGAATCGCGTACTCGCATTCACAACAACGGCGGCCGAATCGACGGCGAGCGTGAACCGACGTGCGGTTTGAATGTCGGACGTGATAATCGCGTCGGTGTGCTGCGAGCCGTAACGGCGGATATGCTCGATCGCTTCGTCGAAATCGGCGACGATTTTCATTGAAATTATCAAGTCGAGGAACTCGGCCGCGTGGTCGGCTTCGGTGGCGAGCGCGACATCGGGTACGAGCTTGCGGGTGGCTTCGCAACCGCGCACTTCGACGTGGTTTTCGCGAAGTAATGCCACGATTCGCGGTACGAATGTTTGCGCAACATCGGCATGAACGAGCAGGCTTTCGGCGGCGTTGCAGACGCCGGGCCGGTGGCACTTCGCATTGATGACGATGCGAGCGGCCATGTCCAGATCGGCGGCTTTATCGACGTAGACGTGACAATTACCGAGGTAATGCTTCAACACTGGCATCGTCGCTTCGGCGGCCACCCGACGGATGAGGCTCTCGCCGCCGCGTGGGATAACCAGGTCGATGCGGTCGTTCATCTTCAAAAAATGCCCGACGGCATCGCGGTCGGTGGTGGCGACGAGTTGCACGGCATCGGTGGGCAGCCCGTGGTTCGCGAGTTCGCCGGCGAGAATCGCGTGGATCGCTTCGTTGGAATGCAGACTCTCTTTGCCACCGCGCAAGATGACCGCGTTGCCACTTTTCACGCACAGCCCGGCGGCATCGACGGTGACGTTCGGCCGCGATTCGTACAGGAAGAAAATCACCCCGAGTGGCACGCCGATTTTCAGAACTTGCAGCCCGTTGGGTCGCACGCCGCCTTCACGGACTTCGCCGATTGGGTCGGTCAGCGCCGCGACTTGGCGCATCCCTTCGGCCGCCGCACGAATCCGCGTCGGGGTGAGCGTCAGCCGGTCGATGGCCGCGGTGTTGAGGCCGTAACCGGGCGCGTTCGCGATGTCCTTCGCGTTGGCGGCAACGATCGTTTCGACCTTCGTTTCCAGCAGATCGGCAGCGGCACGCAGCCAGGCGTTCTTTTTCGCCGTCGATGCGAGTGCGAGTTGGCCGGCGGCGCGTTTCGCACGTTCCGCCATGTCGCGACACTGATTTTCGAGATGGGAAATCGTCACGGTCGGGGTATCTCAGGTGGCGGTATCGCGGAACGCATCGATGGCGGCAGATAATTTTACGGCATCCACGGTCGCAGCGACATCGTGGACGCGAAGAATATGCGACGAACCGCGTGCGAGGCTGAAACAAGCCACCGCCAACGAACCCGCTAAACGCTCGCCGCGATTGCGGCCCGTGATGATTCCCATGAAGCCTTTTCGCGATGCGCCGAGGCAGAGCGGGCGGCCCACCGCGTTCACCCGTTCCAGATTCGCGAGCAGCGTCAGGTTGTGTTCTTGCGTCTTCCCGAAGCCGATGCCCGGATCGATGGCAATCGAATCGGGGTCGATACCGGCATCGGCCAGGTGGCGAAGTCGCGCCGTGAAAAACGCAGCCACATCACCGACGACATCATCGTACGTCGGGTTCGCTTGCATCGTCGGCGGCGTGCCTTGCATGTGCATGACGATCGCCCCCGCACGATATTTCGCGACGACCGAAACCATTGCCGGATCGCCGGACAACCCCGTCACATCGTTGACGATCTTCGCACCGCAATCGAGCGACTGACGCGCGACTTCGGCTTTAGATGTGTCGACGGAAATCATCGCCGATGTGCGTTTCGCCAGTTCGCGAACGATCGGGATCACTCGCGAAAGTTCGTCTTCGAGCGAGACCGGATCCGAACCGGGGCGCGTCGATTCGCCGCCAATATCGAGAATATCCGCCCCCTCGGCGATCATTTGCAGCCCGCGCTCGACGGCTAATGTCGGGTCGAAGAATCGACCGCCATCGGAGAAACTATCGGGAGTGACATTGAGAATACCGAGGACGAGGGCGCGCGAGCGGCAATCGTAATGCCGGTCGGCACATTTCCAAACGAGCGACGAGTGGATGTTGGCGATGTTCATTATCGAAAACCCGGCGAGCGGCACAGCGTAAGCGTGCCGTGTGAACCCACTGCGGCTACCACGGCACGCTTACGCTGTGCCGCTCGCCA
>JAYVXI010000061.1:0-101727 GCA_043785305.1 Limnoglobus sp.
ACCTGATCGCGAGCCTGCTGGAAGAGCTTCTCGGCTACAACCGTCCCGCGAACGCACAACGCCGCGCGACCCGCTGGTTGCAGCGAATCGAATCGGCACGTTACTACCGCTATCGCAGACGTAACCTGCCGCCACCATTAAAGAACGAGCAAAAACGATAACGATACAGTAGAACTAGTAATGTCGTGGAGAAACTGACATGAACGCACCGCAGTTGACGATCTTTTACGATGGCTTGTGTCCACTGTGCTCGCGCGAAATCGATATGTTTCGTCGCCGCGTGACCGATGGCACGCTCGGTTACGTCGACATATCGTTACCGGAGTTCGATGCGAAATCGTACGGACTCGATGCGGTGGCGGTGCATCACTCGATGCACGTGAAACGGCAGAGTGGCGAGATTATTACCGGGGTCGATGCCCTGATTGCGATGTGGCAATCGGTGCCGGGGTTCCGCTGGCTGGCGTGGCTGACGCGGATGGGGTGGATGCGTCCGTTCGCGAATCTCGGCTACGTGATTTTTGCCTGGATTCGCCCGAAGCTGCCGAAGCGATCGCGCTCGGTGTGCGACACGGGAAGCTGCCCCACGCCGTAACCGATTCGACCCGATTAACCGTTCGGACACACTGCAATCAACCGCTAAGGTTCCCGCAGACTCAGCACGTTCTCATCCGATCGCAGATATATTCGTAAATTGAGAGTATCCGAAATCGGCGTTCTCGTGGCACCCGACCTATGCAGATCATTCAGCAACTAGCGAAGCGCGGCATCCTCTCCGATTCCGATGTCGCGCGTGCCGCCGATGCCGTGGCCGCGGCTGCCGACAAAGCGCCGCACCTCACGCTCATCGAAAAAGGCTTCGTGAAGGAAGACATCCTCCTGCCGATTCTCGCCGAAGAATTCGGGATGGAATGGGTCGATCTCACGCAGACGAAAGTCGAAGCCGAGGCGCTGGTTGCGGTGCCGTTGAAGTTGCTCCACCGTAAAAACTTGATGCCGATCGCCCGCCACAACGGCACCCTGACGGTAGCGACCGGCGACCCGTACGACGCCTATGCCATCGACGAGTTGAACACGTTGATGGGGCTCCACATTCATCCCGTGCTCGGCAGTCCGAAGGAAATTACGCGGCTCATCAAGATTCACTTCGGCGTCGGCGGCGACACCGTGAGTAGCCTCGTCGAAGATCGCAAATCGGACATCGAATTTCTCGACGACATGGAGACCGACGATAGCGAACTCGCGAAGCAAGCGCAAGAAGCGTCGGTCGTGAAGTTGGTAAACGAAATCCTCGTCGAGGCATCGAACGAGCGGGCGAGCGACATCCATATCGAACACGAAGAAACCGGGCTGCGGGTCCGGTACCGCATCGACGGTTTGCTACAGGAACAGAAGCTGCCTGCGGAGATCAATCGCTTTCAGTCGGCGATCATCAGTCGTTTGAAGATCATGGCACGGTTAAACATTGCCGAGAAGCGTCTGCCGCAAGATGGCCGTATCAAGATGCGCGTCTCGGGGCGGGAAGTCGACGTTCGCGTGTCGATCATCCCGATGGTCCACGGCGAAGGCGTCGTCATGCGGCTCCTCGATAAAAGCCGCATGGTATTCAGCCTGAAAAGCATCGGGTTCCTGCCCGACATCGACCGCAAGTTCCGCCAGTTGATCGACCTGCCTCACGGCATCGTCATCGTGACGGGGCCGACCGGTTCGGGGAAATCGACGACGCTGTATTCCGCACTCAACGAAGTCAAAGACGAATCGACGAAGATCATTACCGTCGAAGACCCCGTCGAGTATCAGCAACCGGGAATCTGCCAGATTCAGACGCACGCGAAGATTGGGCTGACGTTTGCCTCGTCGTTGCGGTCGATCTTGCGGCACGACCCCGACATTATTTTGATCGGCGAAATGCGCGATTTGGAAACTGCCGAGGCCGCGATTCAGGCATCGCTGACGGGGCACATGGTGTTCAGCACGCTGCACACCAACGACGCCCCGAGCGCGTTCACTCGCCTCATCGACATGAAAGTCGAGCCATTCCTGGTCGCTTCGACGGTGGAAGGCGTGCTGGCGCAACGGCTGGTGCGAACGATTTGTGCCGACTGCCGCACGGAATACGTGCCAGTGACCGAGGAACTACCGATCGACTTCCCGCACAAGCACAACGACGACGGCAGTCCGGTCCGCCTTCAGATGGGGGCCGGTTGCCGGTCCTGCCGCCAGTCGGGGTATCGCGGACGAACTGGCATCCACGAGTTGCTCGTGAACACGGACTTCATCAAAGACCTCATCGTCCAGCGGGTGAACTCGAACGTCATTCGCCTCGAGGCTCTCAAAAACGGTATGTCGACGTTGCGTCACGATGGCTGGCGCAAGATCCTCAACGGCACCACAACCATCGACGAAGTCGGTCGCACCACCGCCGGGGACATTAGCTAACGCTCCAGGAACATCATGCCCGATTTCACATACGAAGCCCTTGGGGGCACCGGAACCAAGCAGACGGGTACGCTTACGGCGGCGACCGAGCGCGAAGCCGCGACGATTCTCGATGGCCGCGGGTTGTTCCCGATCCGCATCGTTCAGGCGGCGGCGAGCCAGTCGGGTGGTGGCTACTTTTTTAGCGGTGTCAGCAAACGGCAACTCTCGACGACGTACGCACAACTGGCGGACTTGTTGCACTCCGGCGTGCCGATGCTCCGCTCTTTGGAAATCCTCGAACGGCAAAGCAGCAGTAAGCGGCTCAGTAACGTGCTGCGCGATGTTCGCATGAAAGTCGCAGACGGTACGGGGCTGGCGCAGGCGATGGCCGCACACCCGAAAGTCTTCGACGAACTCGTGATTAGTATGATCCGCGCGGGGCAAGAAGGCGGCTTCCTCGAAGACGTGCTGAAGCGCGTGGCCGTGTTCGTCGAACACCAGGAAGACCTCAAAGCGAAGGTCATCGGGGCACTCGCCTACCCGGCGTTCCTGTTGCTCGCGGGATTGTTCGTGCTGAACGTGCTGGTGATCTTCTTCGTGCCGAAGTTCGAGCCGATCTTCGAGAAACTCAAAGCCAAGGGCGAACTGCCGTTGTTGACGACGGCGCTGATCTGGTCGAGCCATCAGTTGCAATCGTGGGTGGGCTTGGTGCTTGTGATCGTCGTAGTTGGCTCGATTGCGACGTTGGTATGGTGGTCGCGCGGGCCGGGCCGTTACACTGCCGACGCCCTCCGACTCCAGTTGCCGTTGTTCGGCAGTGTTTTCCTCGCGCTCTCGTTGTCTCGGTTTACGCGAATCCTCGGCACCATGCTGCACAACGGCATCCCGATTCTGAAGGCGCTGAACATCGCCAAAGATTCGACGGGGAACAAAGTCCTCGCTGAGGCGATCGAGCGCTCCGCCGAGAACGTGACGAGCGGGCAGAAACTCGCCGACCCGCTCCGGCGTTGCAAGTACTTCCCACATGACGTCGTCGAGATGATCGCGGTCGGCGAGGAAGCGAACAGCCTCGAGAAGGTGCTGATCGACATTGCCGACAGTTTGGAGAAGCGGACGGCTCGCAACCTCGAACTGATGGTGAAACTTCTCGAACCACTGATGTTGTTAGTGATGGCCGTCGTCGTCTTATTGGTAGTCGCCGGATTGCTCCTGCCCGTGTTTAAGATGGGGTCCGCCGTGGGTGGTGCCGACTCGTGACAAACAATCCAGGGTACGACGAAAAGAGGTAACCCGTTGGGCAACGCCGCGAACGATTCATGCGATTGTGTTCTGAAGTTTTTGCTTCGGATAATTCCCACATTCCGCAATGGCATCGCGATTCACAAGGGTTCCCCTCGCTTGTGCGTCGGGCTAACAAGATCGGATTGTTAGCCCGACGCGCAAGCGAGGGGAACCCACAAAACGCAACACGTTATCGTGACGGCCCAACACCGGCTTCATAGAGGCCGTCTACATCAGAAAGTCGTGTCGGCGTACCCTGTGTGAACCTCGGCTACGAATCTCTCATAATTTATTAACTCGCTCCCCGCCTAATGTTACGGTAGAATTCAAACACACACTAACGGAGGTTTGCCAATGATCGTTTCCCCTGCCCGCCGCTCCCATTCGCGTCGCTCGGCCTTTACACTTCTCGAAGTCCTCGTCGTGGTCGCCATCATTGTGGTGCTCGCGTCGGTGTCGAGCATTTACGTGTTCAAGTTCTTCGACGACTCGAAGAAAGACAAAGCCCTGATGGACATGCAGGCCCTCAATACGGCCTACCAGTCCTATAAGTTGAAGACCGATGAAGACCTTTCGGACATCTCGCAGCTCGCACCCTACATGACGCAAGGGACTTCTGCTCTGAGCGACCCTTACGGTAACCGGTACCAAATTCGTCAGATGTCGAACGCAGAACAACAAGACCGCATCCAGTTCTTCACGGTCATCAAGGGCGAAGAGATTTTCTGGCCGCGCAAGTAGCATCGCGAATCGGCAACCCCGTTTCTTCCCTGTATCCGTTCAGGTAACCTTGCGATGTCTCAACGAAAACGTCGCGGGGTTACTCTCGTCGAACTCATTGCGGTGATGGCGGTGCTGATCATCCTCGGCGGGGTCATCTTGCCGACGCTGACGGCCACGCGGCGCGATGTGTACGTCAAGGCGGCTGCGGATATGGTTCGCGGTCGTATGGCTGAAGCTCGCTCGAAGGCGATCGAGAACGGGCAAGCGTACCGGTTTGCCATCTCCGAAGATGGTCGCCGCATTCGCATTGCCCCGGATACCTACGAAGCGCTCGGCGAAGTCGCGACTTCAGACGACGACAGTAGCCCGATCCTCATTCGCGAAGACGATTTGCCGAAAGGCGTGACGCTACAATTGACTGAAGAAGAAGCCGAGTTTGCCGTACAAGACAGTTCCGGGTGGAAGCGGGTTGTGACATTCTTAGCCGATGGTACCTGCCGCGAAGATAGTGCGGAGTTGATCGTCACCGAAAAAGGCGTGACGCCGTTGCTCATCAGTATTCGCGGCCTCACGGGCGTGACGACGACGAGCAAAATGTCCGCAGTCGGAGGAGCCAAGCCATGATTGTGACGACTCTCCCGAAGCGGCGCGGAATTACACTCATCGAAGTTTTGGTCGCGCTCGCGATCTTTTTGCTTTCGATAGCCGCCATCGGTCGCCTCGTCGATCTGGGCAGCGAGAACGCCATCGACTCGCTGAACTACGCCACCGGCACGCGGCTCGCACAATCGAAGATGGCCGAAGTCGAAGCCGGCGTGATCTCGATCACCGGCGGTTCGGGTGGTGCGTTTGAAGTGGAAACCGATTGGGAATATTCGATCGACTCGGTGCAGTCCGACGTTCCGAACCTGTATACGGTGACGATTACCGCGAGCCACACTGGCAAAGGCCGTTCGGCAACAATCACGCTCACGCAAATGATCCTCGACCCCGCACAAATGGGCAACGCCGCAGCAGCCGTGAAGCCTACGACGACGACAACCGCGACTGCGGGGACCACGCCATGATCGTACGCCGAACGGATCGCCGCGGTTACACGCTCCTCGAAGTCTTGCTGGCGAGTGCGATCAGCATCATGTTGCTCGGTGCGTTGTACGTTGCATTCGACCTGACACTACGGCAAACCGATGCGGGACGCGAAGCCGTCGCGAAGGGGGATTTGTCGCGTGCGATCGTCAATCGCATGACGATCGACATCACCGGCTGCATCGGCCCAATGCAGGCGAAGTCTGGTGGCGGCGTTCCCGCAACCACGACCGCCGCTGCCACTCCGACCGCACCAACGGCAACGGTGTCTGCCAGTGCGATCGCAGTGGCCGATACAAGTGCGTCGACATTGCCCGAAGGGGCTGCGGCCGCCGATGTGGCGTTTCAGGGCGGGCTGTTCGGGAACGATAAACAGATCACGCTGTTCGTCAGTCGAGTACCGACGGCGCTCGTGAATCCGGAACTCGCCATGGCCGTGGCGGCGTCGGCCAAGACGCTCCCGCCGGACTTGCGGCGAGTGACCTACTACCTGAGTTCGAGTGGCGGACTTTGCCGACAAGAGAAGCCGTACGTGACCGCCGACGGCGTGCGAAACTCGACCGACCCAGATCGTTCGCAAGAGGCCGACGACCTCATCTCCGATGAAGTTCTCGACATGACGATCGAGTATTTCGACGGTTCCGCTTGGCAAACCGAATGGACCGGTTCAGACCTTACCGACGATCAACAATCGGTGAAAGGGCCACCGCGAGCGATCCGCATGACGTTGGTGATTCAGGTGCTCGGTGCCACGCAAAGCAAAACGATCCAGCACGTTTTCCCCGTTCGTGCTGCGGTCGGCCTTTACGCGCCCCCCGCTGCGGATGCCGCTGCCACCACGACCACGGGAGGCAACGAATGATCCTTCGCACAAAATCGTACGCGCATCGCGACGGTTACGTTCTGATCGCGGTGCTGCTCGTCATCGTCGTGCTGTCGCTCTCCGCTTATCAGTTTGCCGATTCGATGTCGGCGGAGTATCGGGTCGCGTATCGCTCGATGGAAGCGGCCCAGGCGAAAGCGCACGCAGTTTCCGGCGTGCATTATGCTGCTGCGGCACTCGCCGACCCCGACACCGTGGCGAATGTGCTGGGGGGCAACCCGTACGACAACGCGCAAGCGTTCTCGAACGTCTCGATCGGTGCCACCGACGGCGCGCGAAAGGGTGGGCGTTTCGCGTTGCTCAACATCACCGACAACGGCGATGCCAGCACCGAGAAGTTCACGCGGAAGTACGGCGTGATCGACGAAGGCGGTAAAATCAACCTGAACGCGATGATGCGGATCGATTCTTCCGGTGAGTCGTTGCACGCGATGCTGGTACTTCTGCCGAACATGACGGAAGAACTCGCCGACGCGATTGTCGACTGGTTAGATGATGACGAAGACCAACGCGCGAGTGGTGCCGAGGCAGGTGCCTACACCGAGTACAAGCCGAAGAACGGCCCGTTGAGTACGCTCGACGAACTCCTACTCGTACGCGGTGTGACGCCCGAACTGCTGTATGGGAACGACCGCAACCGCAACGGAATTCAAGATCCCGGCGAGAGCAACGGCGGCGACTTCTCGCGCGGCTGGTCGGATTACCTCACGGTTTACGGTCGCGAACTGAACGTCGATTCGACGGGGGCACCGAGATATTACGTGAACGGCACGACGTTAGCGGAAGTGAATCAGAAGATCGCGGAGGCGGCCGGCCAGGCACTAGCCGATTACGCAATTGCGTACCGATTATACACCGTTTCCAGCACGCTGATTCCGATGCCGAGCCGAACCGTTAAGGGCGGGCCTGCCGAACTGAACGCCGCCGTGCAACAGTCGTTGAAGTCGAGTGGCAAAGCGAAACGAACGATCGCGAATTCTCTACTGACGCTCGTCAACACGCGCGTCACGCTGCCGCGTGCCCCCGGAGCGATGCCGAACACACTGGATGTCGTCGTCGATTCGCCGCTCAATTCGCCGGAGTATTTGAAAACGATCCTGCCGATGTTGCTCGACAAATTGACGTGCAAGAACGGCTACGAATTCAATCCGCGTATCAACGTGAACACCGCCCCGCAACCGCTGCTCGCGGTGCTGCCCGGCGTCACACCCGAAGACGCCGCCGCCGCCGTAGCTGCGCGTGCGAACCTCACGCCGGGTACTGCCGAATATGCCACCGGTTCGTGGCTCGTTACGCAGGCAGGGATGCGGCCCGATATTTTCCGCCAGATCGAACGCTACGTCACGGGCTACACGCAGACATACCGCGTGCAATCGATCGGCTACTTTGGTCGTGGCGGGCCGGTGGCTCGCGTCGAAGCCGTGATCGATATCAACGGCGGCAAACCGCGGATCGTGTATTTCCGCGACCTGACCGAACTCGGCCTCGGGTTTTCGCCACCGAGACAATAACCACCAGGAGTCACTCCGTTGGCCCGTTACCTGTCGGTAGATGCCGATGTTCATGGCCTGTTCGTCGCCGTCGGCAACCTGACGCGCGGGCAGTTCGCCATCGAGCGCACGCTGATTGCCAGCGACGGCGCGAAGGCGCTCTCGCCATCGACGGCGGTCGAACTCGGCGGCAAACTCAAGCAGTTGCTGAAAGACGCCGGGATCGCCCCCGCGCCAGTGTTGCTCACCATCGGCCGCGATCGCGTCGTCTTAAAAGAGATCAAACACCCGCCGTCGCCACCGCAAGACGAAGCCGCGATCGTTCGCTTCCAAGCACTCAAAGAACTCACCGACGCACCCGAAGAAGTCGTGCTCGATTACTCGCCGATCAATTTCGGCAACGCAACATTGGGCGAACGCAAGGCACTCGTTGCCTTCTTGCGGAAGGATGCCTTCACGGCGGCGAAAGTGTTTTGCGAAGTCGCCGGGTTGAAGTTGGCGAGCGTGACGCCGCGGCCATTCGCATCGGCCGCCGCAGCGGGGCACGCGATTGCATCGGGTGCCGTGGCCGCCCCCGAACGGGCCGATGCGGCGATTGGCGTACTGACACTCGGCGAAACGGGCGGCGAATTCACCGTCACGCGGTCGGGGCAAATCGTCTTCTCGCGATCGCTTCCCAGCCCTGCGACTGGCAGTGAAGCGAGCCTGCTCGGCGAACTGAAACGCAACCTCACGGTTTACACATCGCAATCGGGCGGCGATGCGGTGCAGACAATCTATCTCGCCGAGTCGCCATCGGGTTCGATCGGCTGGACGGCGCGGTTGCAAACGGGCCTACCGGTGCCGGTCCATGCGTTCGACCCGCTCGGCGATTCGCGCGTCGTCGATACGATCCCCGCGCCGATGCGGGGCCGCTTCGCGGGTGTCGTCGGTCAACTCGCCGCGAAGAGTGGCATCGGCCCGACGCCGATCAACTTCATGCAGCCGCGCCAACCGCGTGCCTCGAGTAGTCCGAACCGCAGCCGCGTGCTGGTCGGCGTGCTGGCGGGTGCCTTGGTACTCGGTGCGCTCGCGTTCGGTGCGTATCTCATGGTCGAACAATCGAACCGCAAAGTCGCAGACATGAAAGCGCAGGTCGAGCAGGCGGATAACGATCTGAAGTCGCTCGAAATGGACGGCAAACGCCTCGCCGCAGCCGAAGAGTTCGAGGCGAGACAAGTCGTTTGGCTCGACGAACTTTACGACTTAGCCGACCGATTCCCCGACATAAACAAAATGAAACTCACGTCGTACCTGGGTACGGCACTGCCGCCACAGACCGAGAAAGAGAAAGCGGCCCTTCTCGCGGCACCGGCCAATCCACAGAAGAAAAACGCCCCGAAGCCCGTGGCGACAATCAAGCTCAACGTGACGACCGATTCGGCGAACATCGCGGACCGCGACCTCGCCGAAAAGCTCGTTCAGACGATGGATGCCGCCCGCGACCGCTACTACTCCGGGGCACGCAAAACCACTGCGGGCACGAGTGGCTCGGCGACTGTGAAATCGACGTTGCAACAGTTCGTGATCGAAGCGCAGATCGCACACCGGCCTGCGACCGAGTTCACGCGGAAGATCACCGCTACGCTTCCCAAGAAGGCCGATCCCGCAATCTTCGCTCCGGTGCCGGGCGCGAAACCGGACAACGTCGACCCCGATAATCTCGGTGGAGGGTTCGCACCATGAGCAACCGCGAACGCAAATTGATTCTCGCCCTGGGCATCATGGGTATCTGCGGCTTGCTGTTTGCCGCGTATCAGCTCGTGATTGCGCCGTTAGAAGAAAATAAAACGCAACTCGCGAAGCTATCCGAAGAGTATTCCGACAAAGACGAGAAGCTCACGAACTTACGTAAAGACCTTCGGCGATTGACCACCGCGAAGAAGCGCAGTCTGCCGAGCGAACCCGATGTCGCACGCCGCGAATACGAAGCGATGCTCACGCGGTTATTGCGGAATGCCGGCATCCCACCGGGCTACACGATCGCCTCGAAAGATAATTCGGACATCCGTTCGATACCGCTCCTCGCACCGAAGCGACCCGCGTATTCGCGGATCGGCTACTCGATTCGACTCAACAAAGTCGACCTGACGAGCCTGACGAAGTTTCTGCAAGAGTATTACCATTTGAACCTGTTACACCAGATCGTTTGGTTTGAAGTGAAGCGTACGGACGAAGGTTCGACCGCAATGAGCCGACGCGGGATCTTCACGGCCGATCGCAACGACCTCACGGTGATTATCAACACGGAAGCGATCATTCTCGACGGTGCCGAGAACCGGCGTACGCTGTTGTCGATCCCCACATCAGTGGCCGCCGTTGCAGGTGGCGCGGGCTACTTCGCCGTCTCGAACTCGCCCGAAGCGGGTCGCGTTATCAACCCGCAACAGTTCGTGCCACTTCTCGCGACATCGGAACGCAACTACCTCGTGATGGCCGCGAAGGATCCGTACCACGGGCCGTTACCCACCGAGAAAATCGCCAAGATTCCGGACGTCGTGCTACCTCCGCCCGAGAAGCCGCTAGAAGACATTAGCCCGTACATCAAGCTGAACGGCATCGTGCGAAGCTCCGATGGCACGCCCGAAGCGGGGATCTGGGATATTTCCAGCAACAAGTATTACGCGATTCGTCTCAAAGGTTCCGGTGAGAAGACCGAAGTCGACGTCCGGAAGTATTACTTCCTCAACAATCAGCGGAAGCCCCTCGATTCCGGGAACGAACTGATTATCAGCGAAGAATTCACTAGCACGAACCGCACGTTCAAGGTGAATGGCTTCTACGAAGACGGCATGGTTCTCACCGAGACGATCGTACCTACCACGCCCGCTGAAGCGAAACCCGCCACCGAGATAATGAAGCCGAGTGACAACAAATTGCCACTTGAGAAGTCCACGAAGCCAACAGTTTCGCCGGCCATACTTGCAATCGGTTCGGCACTCGGTGGTGCGGGGATGCTCGCACCGCAACCCGTCGACAAATTCTACTTCTGGCGAGTCGGCCAGACCTTGCAGGCACTGAAAGAACTGCCACCCGACGAGGCCAAAGTCTTCCTGAGCCTCGTCGGGCCGAAGGTTTCGATCAAGCTAGAAACCGCGCCTGCGCCTACTTCAGTACGGTCGAGGAACTGATGCTTTGGGCGTGGTACAAACAACGTGCTCAACGTGCCATTGTTGAGAACGTGCCACGTAAACCGGTGTCACCGAGCGCCGGAGCTTGGAAAGTGCGTCGAATCCTCCTCATGTACGCCAGGCAATTTGTGCCGATTTTGCGAATTTTGCAGATTGGGGTTGCAATGCACCCACCCGACCTTGTAAATTTTGCACTCGGGCATGATGCCCGGTTGTTCGGTATCGAAACCAGGAGGGTTCCCATCGTGGCCAAGATCAGTCTGCCGCCCCCACCACCTCGCCCGCTTATCGGGATCTGCACCGACTTTTACGCGACGAAGAATCAGACGCCGTATGCGCGACTCAACGCGGGCTACATCGACATCATTCTGAATTCGGGCGGCATTCCGCTGCTGATTCCCCCACTGAAGCGCGAGAACTTCGCCGAACTCGATACCTACATCAACATGGTCTCCGGCGTCATCTTCACTGGTGGCCAAGACCTCGACCCACGCAAAACCGGCCAGCAACTGACGAGTGCCGTGCAACTGATGGCCGCACGCCGCGACGATAGCGATCGGTACCTGTTCGAGAAAATGGTCGAACGCAAACTGCCCGTACTCGGCATCGGCGTCGGTATGCAGCTCATCAACGTCTACCACGGCGGCACGTTGTTCCTACACCTGCCCGCCGAGAACCCGAAGGCGATGCCACACTACGACCCCTCCGGCGGCCCGCACCGCCACATGGTCAGCATCGAAGAAGGCACCTTCCTCGAAGAGATTTACGGCGCGGGCGAACAGCGCGTGAACAGCACGCACCACCAATCGGTGAACCAACTCGGCCGCAAACTACGCGTCTGTGCGAAAGCGCACGATGGCGTCATCGAAGCGATCGAATCGACCGACCCGAACTGGTTCTGCGTCGGGCTGCAATGGCACCCCGAATGCGACACGGCTTCGGCGCTGGATCGTCAAATCTTCGAGTGCTTCGTGCAAGCCTCCACCCGGTACGCCGAAGAACCGATGCTCATGGTGGCGTAGAGGATTCGCCATGTCCGCAGTACGCTGGCTGGTCGGGCTGTCGATCGGCTCGGGCTGTGAAGGTGTCGATGCGGCCCTCGTCCACATCGGTGGGCTGGGGCTGGCCGCCACGCCCGCTGTCGAGCAATACGCTCGCACGCCGTTTTTGCCGATGGTTCGCGAGAAACTGCGGCGCGGCTTGCCTGTCTCGTCGCGCGAACTCGGCGATGCGATGTCGTCCGCAGCTCGGCATCTCGTCGAAAAGCATCGCGTCGATCTGCGTTCCGTGTTGCTCGTCGGGTTGCACCTACCTGCAACGATTCCGCTCGATTCCCTGGCCGAATTCGTTGCCGAGCAAACTGGCGTCACCGTCTGGTGTCGCTTCGCGGCCCGCGATACCGCCGTCGGTGGCAACGGCTGGCCGATCACACCCGCCGCGGATTACCTCATCGCGAAAAGCCGCACCGAAGATCGCATCCTCATTCATCTCGGTCGCATTGCTTCGGTGTTAGTGTTGCCCGCCGATGCGAAAATTACGAACCTGATCGCGTTCGATGCGGCACCCTGTTCGGGCCTGCTCGATGCGCTGGTTCGCCAAGGCACGCGGGAAAAAGACGCGGCCGATCTCGGTGGCACGAAAGCCGTCCAGGGGAAGTGCCTCGACGATTTGCAGAACGAGTTGCACGGCGAATTCAGCCCGACAATCGCATTTGAAGCGGCACGCAAACACGGCGCGTCGTTGAACGATTTACTGTGTACGTCCACGCACCGCATCGTGAGAATGATCGGCCAAAGTTGTAAGCAATCGATACCCGCCAGCGGACGGCCACGCAGTCTGTTCGTCAGTGGCGGTGGCGTGCGGAACGGCTTTCTATTGCAGCTTCTGCAACAGCAATTTCCAGGCGAACCGCTGCGTCGGACCGATGAGATCGGCATCCCCGCGCTCGGTCGCAACGCCATCGCTGCCGCCGTGTTGGCGGGGCTAACCGTCGATGGCATTTCCGCAAATCTTCCGTTACTCACCGGTGCCAGCGGTGGCCGGCTCGTGGGCCGATTCATCCCCGGCGACTCGCGCAACTGGGCCGCCGTCACCGCCTGGAGCGCCGAGCAAATGTGGGACTACATTCAAATGACCCGCGCCGCGTAATTCGTTTCGCCTGTCGGAAATTATCCGGTAAAGTAGAGTTGTCACCACGATTCTTATGGAGCAGACAATGGCCCATACCGCAACCGATCTACCCATCGACGAACTCAGCGTGGAAGAGCGTTTAACGCTGCTCGGACGGCTATGGGATAGTTTGCTCGATACCAGCCCGCTCCCCGTTCCCGCATGGCACCTCGAGGTCGTGCGACAGCGGCTCGCAGATCCTAACCCCACATCGTCGATCCCATTGGAGGAACTGCGCCGGGAGTTGAGCGTGGCGACTTACACCGATGCGCTCTAACGAATGGCGAGTAAATACCAATCCTTACAGCCACGTTGCGATGCTCGCTACCTCGGCATCGGTGAGTTGCCAATCGACCGCACCGATTAGCTCCTTCAATTGTCCGGGTTTCCTCGCACCGACGATCGCCGCTGTGACAGCGGGGTGTCGCAGTACCCAGGCGATGGCCACTTCGCCCGCCGATTTGCCGTACGGCGCGCCGATTTGTTTCAGATGCTCGACGAGTTCGAGGTTGCGCGTCAGGTTGGGTTCTTGGAACCACTTGTTTTTCTCTTTACGCCAATCGTCGGCAGGAAGCGCAGCAACCCGTTCGCGGGTCCAAGTGCCCGTCAGCAACCCCGACTGCATCGGCGAGTAGACGAGCGTACCGACATGATTCGCTTCGCAATAAGGCAAAATCTCCGTTTCGATTTCGCGTCGCAACATCGAATACGGCGGCTGAAGCGACGTGATGGGCGCAATTTTTGCTGCGCGTGCCATCTGGCTCGCGTCGAAGTTCGAGACGCCGATCCAGCGTACCTTCCCCTCGCGTTGTAGTTTCGCGACTTCGGCCCAACCCTCCTCGACATCCTCGTCGGGTTCGGGCCAATGGACCTGATAGAGGTCGATGACATCGATGCGTAATCGTCGCAAACTCGCCTCGCATTCCTTGCGAATCGAGTCCGCCTTCAGGCTCTTACCGATGTTCCGATTGTCGTCCCAAACGCGGGCGCACTTCGTGAACACGTACGGTCGTTTTGCGATCCCATCGAGTGCCATGGCGACGACGGTTTCCGAATGGCCGAGGCCGTAAACCGCAGCCGTATCGATCCAGTTGATGCCGACGTCGATCGCCTCGTGGATCGTCGCAATCGATTTCGCATCGTCTTGTGGCCCCCAACCGAACGCCCACGCACCGCCACCGATCGCCCACGCGCCAAAACCGATAGGCGTTATCATCAAGTCACTGTTGCCGAGACGCCGAAGTTTCATGATCGTTCCTGGTTTGGGGAAAGTCGCATCGATTCATTATGCAGGAAGTGCCCAGCGACGGTCGTCGCGGGGCTTTCAAGTGGATGGAATTTAAGCATTTGTATGAAATCCGGTAATTCTTTCGCTCGATGTGCGTTTAAGATAGCGACACTCCTTTTGTGCCAGAGACACGTGCCATGCGAATCCGAATTGCCGCGATCCTCGTTGTGGCGCTGACAGCACCGTTGCGTGCGGCGGACGTGCCAACGCAGGAGCAATTGCACTTCTTCGAGAAGAAGATTCGCCCCGTTCTCGTCGAGCAATGCTACAAGTGCCATGCTGCCGATGCCGAGAAGATTCGCGGCGGCTTGACGCTCGATACGCGGGACGGGTTGCGGTTGGGCGGCGATGGTGGTGCGGCCATCGTACCGGGGCAGGCGGCGAAAAGTTTGCTGATCGATGCACTCAAAACCAAAGACGAAGATCGCCAGATGCCGCCGAAGAAGCGGTTGCCCGAAGCGGTGATTGCGGACTTCGAGACGTGGGTGAACATGGGCGCACCCGACCCGCGCGACGGCCCGGCGAAGGGGGCCAAAGTCGAGATCGACATCGAAAAAGGACGGCAATTCTGGGCCTATCAGCCGCCGAAAGTCTCACCGTTGCCGTCGGTTCGCGATGCGACGTGGCCGAAGACGGACCTCGACCGTTACGTGCTCGCGGCACTCGAAGCGAAGGGGTTGAAGCCCGTGAAAGCGGCCGACACGGCAACGCTGGTTCGCCGTGTGTACCTGGACCTGATCGGCCTGCCACCGACGCCGGAACAAGCGTCAGCGTACGCGAACGACAAGTCGCCGCAGGCACTGGAAACGCTCGTCGATAGCCTGCTGGCGTCGCCGCATTACGGCGAACGCTGGGGCCGACACTGGCTCGATGTGGCCCGCTATGCCGAGAGTTCCGGCAAGACGGTCAACTTCAATTTTCCGCACGCATGGCGCTACCGCGACTACGTGATTGCCGCGTTCAATTCTGACACGCCATTCGACCGATTCGCGAAGGAGCAACTGGCGGGCGATCTGCTTCCCGCGAAGGACGATGCTGCCAAAGCAAGGCAAACGATCGCCACCGGTTTCCTCGCCATCGGCACGAAATCGCTGAACGAACGGAATCGGCTCCAGTACGAAATGGACCTTGTGGATGAGCAAATCGACGCATTCAGCCTTGCGTTTCTCGGCACGACGGCAACCTGCGCACGGTGCCACGATCACAAGTTCGACCCGATCCCGATGAAGGACTATTACGCGCTCGCTGGGATTTTCCGCAGCACCGAGACTTGCTACGGCACCGTGCGATTCGTGCAGGCGAACCACCCCTCCCCGTTAATGAACTTGCCCGTCGGCTCCGCACCCAACGTGCTCGAACCGCTCGGTAAAGTCGACCGCGCGAGCATCGAAAAACAGATCGCCGACGTACAGGAAACGGTGCGCAAACAGACCGATCCGATTCGCAATCTATTCTCGTTGGCGACGATCGCGCTCAACCGTGCGAAGCTCGATCAGTACGAAAAAGATGGCACGCCGAAGGTGCTGGCGATGGGCACGCGGGAACGCTACCGTGCGAACGATAGTCCCATCTACATTCGCGGCGAAGTGCAAAAACCGGGTGCGACCGTCCCGCGTGGCGTATTGCAGGTCGTGAGTGCGAAAGCGCCGAGCGTGCGAAAAGGTAGCGGGCGGCTCGAACTCGCCGAGTGGGTCGCATCGGCTGAGAACCCGCTGACCGCACGGGTGTACGTCAACCGCGTTTGGCTGCACCTGTTCGGCCGCGGCCTCGTCAACACGCCCGATAATTTCGGCACCACGGGAGCCGCCCCGAGCCACCCGGAATTGCTCGATTTCCTTGCGATTCGCTTCATGAAAGACGGCTGGAGTACGAAGAAACTCGTGAAGGCGATCGTGCTTTCGCAGACTTACCAACTGGCATCGAACTACGACGCGAAGAACCACGAAGCCGACCCGGATAACGTGTTTCTCTGGCGAATGTCACCGGCTCGACTCGATGCGGAAGTGATCCGCGACAGCATTCTGGCCGTTAGCGGAAAACTAACGGTGCTGCCACCTGTGGGCAGCGCGGTGGCGAAGGCGGGCGAAGGCCCATCGCTGCGGCCGGCGCTCGGAATGAGCCTGCGGGTGGACCCAAACGATACGCATCGCTCGGTCTACCTCATGGTCATTCGCGATAATCTGCCAGAAGCCCTTTCGCTATTCGACGCTGCCGATTCGAGCGTCGGCGTCGGCGAACGGGCGAACACGAACGTGCCGGGTCAGGCACTGTTCCTGATGAACAATCCGTTCGTGATCCGCCAGTCCGAAATCACCGCTGAGAAGCTCCTCGCAGCAGCAAAAAACGACCGCGACGCCGTCGACCGCTCGTATCGCCTGTTCTTCGGCCGCCCACCGACCGACGAGGAACTGACGAACGCGGAGTCGTTCCTGAGCAAATACAAAGTCGGCAAAAAGTCGAAGAAAGATGTATGGTCCGCATACTGCCAGGCGATGTACGGCAGTGCCGAATTCCTGATGAAACGATGAAACTGTATTTCGCCAACATACTTACCGAGTGAACGCGATGTTTACGAACGATTCCACCTTGTTTTCACGACGATCCGCTCTCCGAACGACCGCATCCGGTTTCGGCATGTTGGCATTCTCTGCGCTCGCGGCGAAGGCGGCGGAGAAGGAAGCGAAGCCGCTCGCTCCGAAGGCTTCGCACTTTCCGGCGAAGGCGAAGCATGTCATTTTCCTGTGTATGGATGGTGGCCCGTCGCACGTGGATACTTTCGACTACAAACCGAAGTTGCTTGCGGACGACGGCAAGAGTTACAGCAAGGCGCGTGGCTTCGGCGGGAAGCTGCTCGGTTCGCCGTGGGCGTTCAAAAAGCACGGCCAGAGCGGCATGATGATCTCGGAACTCTTCCCCGAACTCGCGAAGCACGCGGACGAACTTTGCCTGCTGAACGGCGTGCATACGGACGTGCCGAACCACCCGCAGGCGTTCCTGCAAATGCACTGCGGCCTCTCGCAGTTCCCGCGGCCCAGCATCGGCGCGTGGGTGCTTTACGGCCTCGGTTCGCAGAACGAAAACCTGCCGGGGTTCGTCACGATCGCGCCGCCACAAAACAACGGCGGCCCCGCCAACTACGGCGCGAGTTTCCTACCCGCGATCTACCAGGGAACCAAAATCGGCGGTGGTGGTGGTGGCGGTCGGTTCGGTGGCGATTCGCAAGCGGTCAGTAACATCAAGAACCCGAAACAAACGACCGCCGAGCAACGCACGCAATTGGACTTCTTGCAGTCGCTCAACCGCACCGCCGCCGATGCGACGGGTGAAAACTCTGCCGTCGAAGGCTTAATCGAAAGCTACGAACTGGCGTTCCGGATGCAGGCGGAGTTGCCGAAAGTCATCGATTACACCAAGGAAACGAAGGAAACGCTCGCGAAGTACGGCATCGGCGGGAACGCGGCAGGCGGGCCGCGTGGCGGTGGCACCGACACCTTCGGCAAGCAGTGCCTCATGGCGCGCAAACTCATCGAGGCGGGCGTTCGCTTCGTCGAGATCACCAAGAGCGGGTGGGACCAGCACCGCAACCTCAAGGACGACCTCGCCAACAACTGCCAGTCGATCGACAAACCGATTGCCGCACTGCTCGCCGATCTGAAACAGCGAGGCTTGCTGAAAGATACACTCGTGATCTGGGGCGGCGAGTTCGGCCGTACGCCGTACGCGCAAGGCACCGATGGCCGCGACCACAACAACAAGGGGTTTTCGATGTGGTTGGCCGGCGGTGGCGTGAAGGGCGGCCTGACGCACGGCAAGACCGACGACTACGGCCACGAAGCCGTCGAAGGCAAAGTCCACGTCCACGATTGGCACGCCACCGTGCTGCATCTGCTCGGGTTAGACCACGAGAAACTCACGTTCCGCCAAGCGGGCCGCGAGATGCGTTTGACCGACGTAAAAGGCAACGTGGTGAAGGAAGTGCTGGCGTAAATTGTCTGTAACGTTCGCAGTGTCCGATTGCATTTCTAACGTTTCCGACGCCGTAGGTCGCCCGCGCCAGTCGATCGAGATGTGAGTGAACAACCTGTATTTGATCTTGATTCACTCGTTTATTTCCGGCGGGATGTGTGGATGTATCGGGAAGCTGGTTCAACTCGATGAATCGGTACGATACGATTTGGATAAAGAAGATGCGGACGCATTGGTAACTTGCGTCGAACGATTTAGTAGCGATCTTTCTGGCTTGCCTTAAATGACAGTACACGCCGTGCGAATGAAACGATAAGAGGATAATGAGACATGAAGATTACCGAAATTGTCGGAATTTGTGGTTTTATTGCGGCTTTTCTGCACATTTGCTGGCAAGTTTATATTCAACGCAGCCAGAACCGAGAAAGGGTAAGTGCAAAGGTGTCGCCAAAGGTGTCGCGTGGGACAGATGTGTGCGTGCGAGTCCACAATTTCGGCGTAGTTCCAGTTCACTTGGCAAAGGTCGAATTGATTGTCGAGAGTGGAAGCGTGCAAAGAAAATTCTTGTTTCAGTCAGTGATAGTTCGCTGGAGTATACCGGAGGAAGATTCGCCGGGTGGCTTAGGTGAAGAACATTGGTGTTTGGGTGGCAAGCCAACTTACGACAAGCCACTTACTCGTGGTGAAGCTTATAATTTTGTGTTGGTTCTGAAAAAATTAGAACTGAGTGAAATCTTATCGAAAGCCCGTACATCCAAGATACGAGTCTCTATCTGTTCAAATGGAGGTGAGATTTGTCGTGTTCAAAAGAAAGATGTTCTAATGCTTTTAGACATTATGGCAAAATAAGGCTTAAAGCCGCCATAACTCAGCGAATTATTCACGGACTTGGCAAGCTTTTCCGACCACCATAACAAGGTTTTTTTTGCGAGAGTTGTCGGATACGTATCCGACGCGGAGAGCATTCTGCGATGCAACTGGATTGAGCGAAGATATGCTGAGCCACGTGCTACACGGTCGCAAAGAACTATCCATTGCAGCGCTCGATCATATCCTTTCGCGAATCGGCTATGCGATCCGTATTGTGCCCTACACCAATACGAATCGATAGCCTTGCTTCACAAACCATCACGCCAGCGACCAACCTTTGCGGTACTCGCGATGGATGTACTGATCGGCTTCGGGGCAGTTGGTGGCCTTCATCGCTTCGGCGTCCCAGATCAGTTTCTTGCCGGCGCGGTAGGCGACGTTGCCGAGGTGGTTGGCTTCGGTCAGCCAGCCCGCGTAATCGAAATGGCACGTTGTCGGGGCACCGGTTTTACAGGCGTGAATCCACTCGGCGTAGTGGCCGAGCGATTTCGCGATCGTCGGTGCGGGCTTTTTGAAGTCGACGAACTGCTTCTCCGGGAGCAGCAGATATTTGCCGTAATCCGATAGCAACATGCCCTTGTCGCCGACGAACAACACGCCCGAATCCCACTTCGGGATCGAGCCATCGAGCACGGCGGGCGGCTTGTTTGCGCCTTGATACCACGACAATTTCAGGGCAGGCATGTCGCCGCGCGGGCCGTACTCGTAGGTCGCTTGCATCGATGCCGGCGCGAGTTCGGCGTGTGCGGGTGGCCCGGACGCTTCGACGGTCAGCGGCGCTTTCAGCTTCAGCGCCCAGAATGGCAGATCGTTCCAATGGCTGCCGAGGTCGGACATCGTGCCGTTGCCGAAATCCCACCAGCGGTACCACTTCGGCCCCGGCACGTAGATCGGGTGGAACGGCCGCATCGGTGCGGGGCCGATCCACAAATCCCAGTTCAACCCGGCGGGCACGGCGGCACTGTCTTTGGGCCGTTCGGTCACGTGCAAAATGTCGTTCTTCTTCGCGCCCTCGGCGGACTGCAAACCCCACGTGCGGCCGACCCAGACGTGGCACTCGCGGACCGGCCCGATCGCGTTCGTTTGAATCAGTTCGACGACGCGGCGATAGTTGTCCCCCGCGTGAATCTGCGTGCCCATTTGCGTCGCGAGTTTCGTTTTCGCGGCCGCCTCGCGGATCACCCGCGCCTCCGCAATGTTGTGCGTCAGCGGCTTTTCGCAATACACGTGCTTGCCCGAACGCAGTGCCGCGAGCGTCACCATCGCGTGCGTATGTTCGCACGTGCTGACGACGACAGCGTCGAATTCTTTTTCGTGGTCGAACAGCTTGCGGAAGTCGGCTTCCTGGCGCGCGTGCGGGTGGCTGGTGGCGGCCTTCGCGTTGGCCGCACGATCGACGTCGCAGAGCGCGACGATATTCTCGCTGGAGACGCCGCCCAGGTTGGCCGCGCCGCGACCGCCCGAGCCGACGATGGCGAGGTTGAGTTTTTCGTTCGCGCCGTACACGCGACGATACGAAAACGCGGACAGCGACAACGCACTGACAGCCGCGACACCGAGGAATTTACGTCGAGTCGACACAGGATCACCTGGGTTAAGGGACTTGCATGAGGTACGCGATCAGGTCGGCCATCGCTTCGATGCTGATGTCTTTTTCCAGTCCTTCGGGCATCAGCGATAGGCCGGTGCTTTTCAGGCTTTCGATGTTGCTGCGGCTGACGGTGTCTTTCAAACCTTCGCCGCGAACGAACGTCACACTGGTTGCCGTTTCAAATTGAATCATCCCCGTGATGGTGCGGCCATCGTCGAGGTTGCAAGTGTAATTCACGTACTGCGGGTTCACTTCGGCGTTCGGGTCGAGCACGTTCGTAAGGATCGCTTCGACGCCGCGATTCTTCATTGTCGCGAGGTTCGCACCGAGTTCCTGCCCGACGCCTTCGAGCTTGTGGCACGCGGCACAATTCTTGACGAACAAGACTTTCCCCTTCGCCGAATCGCCCTTCATTTCCAGGGCTTTGCGATACTTCGTCACGACTTCAGTCCGGCGGGCGGGCTTGTATGCGGCGAGCAGAACTGCGGCACGTTTCTGTGTCGCCGGGTCTTTGTGCGCCATCAGGCGTTTGATTTGCGTGCCGTCGAGATTCACCGGCGAAAACGTCTGCTTCTCGATGGCATCGAGGAGGACCGTCACGCGCTCTTTACGCGATAAAATCGACTCGCCGGCGGCGGCGCGCAGTCTCGGTGAAAGCGTCGGCCAGTTTTTCAAAAGGATCTCGGCGAGCGCCGGATCGCCGAAACGATCCAGCACGGCGAGTGCCGCAAGTTGGACTTCGCCGGGCTGTTTGAGGTCGAGCAATTTCACGAGCGTTCCGCGCACATCGGCGAGGTGGCCGAGCGCGAGCGTACGCACGGCAGCGATGCGATCTTCGACGGGTTGCGTCTCGTCGACGATCGTCGCGGTGGCGCTTTTCAACAAGAGCGTCAAACGTTCGGGCGGCACCGCTTTCGCGAACGCTTTCTTCAAATTGTCGCCGCCTTCGTTCGCCGCTTGCAACAGCGTCAGTGTGAATGCGCCTTCGGTTTCCGGCAATTTTTCAATCGCAGCCGCCAGCAAAGTGGCATCTTCGGCACGGTTCTTGCGCGACAACATCTTGACGCAATCGACGAGGAACGCCTTTGAATTCGCGTGCGAACGCACCTTTGCGTCCAACAGCATCTCGGCGCAAATCGGCCCCGCCGCGTCGGCGAGTGCGGTCATTGCGGCGAAGCGTTCCCAGCGATCCATCGTGCCCGATTGCAGGTACTTCTCGATTGCGACTTTTGCGACCGTTGGCGAAGTCAGTTCGCCGATTGTGAACGCCAATTGCAACCGCACGAATGCGTCTTTTGAATCGGCGAGTGCGATCAGCGCGTTGAGGTTGGCCGGGGATGCGGGCACCGATGGCAGCAGCCGCAGCGCGTGTTCCTGGACGCGCGGCGAGGCATCATAAAGTGCCGTCTGAACGTGGCCGCCGTACAACTGCTTGAGTCCGGATAGTGCGTACATCGCGTGGATGCGCCCGAGGTCGGTCTTCGCGTCTTTCAGGAACGCAAATAGCGCGTTCGCGGCCGCCACGTCTTGCCGTTGATAGATCAGGCGGCTCGCGGTTTCGCGGTGCCAGGCGTTCGGGTGATCGAACAATTTCACCAACGCTTCGCTCGTCATGCTACCGAGTTTCGGCAGTGCGCGTGGCGTTTGGCCGTCTTGCAAAATGCGGTACAACCGCCCACGATCGCGACCGCTTGTAAGGTCGAGGTGCTTCTTAACTTCCGGTGGCAAACTCGCGGGGTGCTCGATCGTTTCGCGGTACATGTCGATGATGTGCAAGCAGCCATCGGGGCCGTTCGCGAACTGCACGGGGCGGAACCAGTTATCCGTCGACGTCAAAAACTCGCTGTCTTTATCGATGCGGTCCGCACGATATTGAATGCCCTCGGCAAGCGTGAGTTTCTTCCGGTGAACGAGGTTGCTGCCGACGTCGGCCACGAATGCCAGCCCTTTCAGGTCTGGCGTCGCATCGCCGCGGTAAATCGTCACTCCGGTGGCACCGGTGAAGTACCCCGATGCCCGCCCGCCGCCTTCCACGATCCCCACTGCGCCGCCTTGCACGCGCAACCGCGTCCGCACGATTCGCCACGGTTCGACGGGGCTGGTCCGGTACACCTCCGCTTGCGGGCCATCGCTGGCGATGCTCGTGCGCGGGGGCGGGGCCATCGCGAACGGGTTGCGTGCGAGGTAGCGATCTTCGTACATCACCTGTTGCACGTGATCGCTGTTCGACGACACGAACTTGTGCCCGTAATCGTCGAAGCTCATGCCGTGCTGGGCACCGCCACTCGTCGGCCGCAACGCCATCGAGCGCGGATCGAAGTCGAAATCGCGGCCATTAATGTTGACCGGTGACACCGCCTTGTCATCGGGCCGCGAGATAATGCCACCGCAACTACTGGAGGTGCCGTGAATGCGGTTGTCGAGCGTCCAATGGAACGAGTTCAGAAGCCCCTGCACGTTGTGCGTACCGAAGCCAGTGTACGCAATCTTTCGCACGTCGGCCTTGCCGTCGCCGTTGGTGTCTTTGAGGTAATAAATGTGCGGGGCATCGCCGACGAAAATGCCGCCGTCCCAACACGCCACCGCCGTCGGCCACAACAGGTTATCCGCGAAGATCGTCGACTTGTCGTAGATGCCGTCGCCCTTGGTGCTTTCGAGCAAGTTGATTCGCGACAGGTTCTCGTTGCGGTTCTCGCTGTAGCCGCGCATCTCGACGACGAACAACCGCGAGTTCTCGTCCCACGCCATCGCCACGGGGCTAGCCAGCAGCGGTTCGGCCGCCACTTGCTGAGTGCGGTAGCCCGGCTTCAGCGCGAACGTCCGGTGTGCCTCGTTCGCTTCCGTCGGCGGTATTCGCGGCAACTCCTTCGCGAAATCCGGCTCTGCCGAACCGGCGCGACAACAGAGAAACAGCAGCCCGAATATGGCAATCAATCGCATAGAAAACTCGCGTGAAGTCGAATGAGAATCGGCGAAGCGGGCGGGGAGTAGTAGAAGTGTAATCGAAGTCGAAGTGCGAGGGAAGCAGATTTTACAGCCGCACGGAGCGAGTTATTTCGGCGGTTTGGCTTTCGCGATTTCCGGCATTTGGGCACGAGCGGTGCCGCCGACTTTCGGTGCATCGACGACGGCAGCGACTTGCACTTTATCGCCGTCTTTCGCGATCGCGAACGCACTGTCGCCGTCGGCCCATTTCAGGTCGCCGGTGAATAGCGTTTTCCCAAACAGGCCCGATTCCACGACGACGATCGTTTTCGTACCGGCTTTGGGTTGAAACTCGCGAAGAGTCTCGCCCGCAGCGAGTTTGATCGGCTTGCATTTGCGAACGACGCCATTGACGACGACCGTTTCTTGAACGGTCACCGTGCCAGTCGTGTCGTTTTTAACGGTTATCCAGCCCGCCATCGCGATCGGTGCGAGAGCCATCATCGCAATGACGGCCAGCAAAGTGACCGTTCGAGTAAAGGGAACCATCGGGAACACCGTTACGAGTGTCGCGCTGCACAACGCGGATACCCGATAAATGCCCCGATTTCGCGAACTTGCGCGCCCCTTCGGAGAAAGTTTACTTCGTCGGCAAGTAAAACAGGTTCATCAGTTCCAGGCCCTCGGCGGCCTTGAACGTGATCGGACCTTCATCGGGGACGTGCCCGGACTTGACCGGAGGTTGACCGTTGACGCTCTGGGAGACGCCATCTTTCCCAAAGTTCATCGTGACGCGCGTCCATTTTCCGGCGGATTCACTGCCTGGCGATTTGTACGTGTACTTGCTATTCGTGCCTAATTGAACGGCGAGTTCGGACTTCGACTTCGCGGGCACCTTCCAGTCGAAGATCAACTCGCCGCTCGTTACTTTCTGATCGAGAACGAGGTCGCCTTTGCCGTTGGAATGCAGCGAGCTGCCCGCTTTCCAACTCTCGTTCTCGGCCGTCCAGCCGTGCATCGTCTGCCCATCGAACAGGCTCTTGTGCCCGACGGCGACGGTTGCGGTTTGCTCTTTCGTCGGCTTCGTGCTCGGCATTTCTTTGATCTTGATGTTGCGGAAGTGACACTCGACGCCTTCGCTTTCGAGCGCTAAATATCCCTTACGTGGGTTGCATTCGCGAACGCCGGAGACTTCCTTGCCGTTCACGTGGAGCTTGATGACGCCGTCTTGTGCGATGATCTTGTAATGGTTCCACTCGCCCGCTCCTTTCGTGCGGTCCTCGCTTGGCAGGCAGCGCTCCAGCCCCTTCGGGTGCGGCCGATCCGGGATACACTTCGCACCCCAGATGCTGAAAATATCGCCCTGGCTCGTCGCCCAACCGTCGGCGGGCTTGTAGTTGAGCAGCACCTGAACTTCGATCCCGCGCGTGTACTGCGAACCGATGGCAGGCAGCGGATCGCCCCAGACGAAGATGCCGGAGTTCGCCATTTTGATCTTCTCGACGTGCATCCATTCGACTTCCATGATGAAGTTTTCGTACTGCTTCTCGGTACTCAGAAATCCCGTCGGCGTACCGGTAGTGACGATCTCATCGCCCTTCACCGCAAACGTCTTCGGACCGCAATTGACGTTCACCCAACCCGTCAGATCCTTCCCGTTGAACAACGGCACGTAGCCATCTTGTGCCGAAACTCGGGAACTCACGCCGACCGCAAGAAACGCAATCGCGACGAGCCAGCCAGAATACCGATGCATGTGTGCAACTCCGAGGAACAACGTGGACAGGTTTAACAGATGGTACTCATTTTCGCGGCGATAGCGAAGAGATTTCCGGGTAAGTCTCTTCGGTCCTGAAGGGACCGCTCACGTAGCCCATGGTGATACCATGGGATGGGGCCGCACCCATATACGTTGAGCATATCGCGTCGCGTCTCGAAGACTCGCCACGACTGGTTTTCGACGGGTGTTCGCCCCCCTTCCCATGGTTCCACCATGGGCTGAGAGAGCGACCCCTTCAGGGTCGGCGACTTTCCGGCGTTCCGTATATTTAGAAGCACCTAGAAAAATTCCCCGTCCGGACGATGAGACTGCCGATGAACGACACGGTCCTGAAGCTCGGTATCCCTGCCGGGTCTTTGCAAGATGCCACGGCGGAACTGTTTCGCAAGGCGGGCTACAAGCTCACGTTTGCGAGCCGCAGCTACTACCCGAGTATCGACGACAAGGAAATTCATTGCACGCTGATCCGCGCGCAAGAGATGGCGCGCTACGTCGAAGATGGCTCGCTCGATTGCGGCCTGACCGGCCACGACTGGGTGTTGGAGAACGATGCGCAAGTGACGGAGTTGGCCGAACTCGTGTTCAGCAAAGTCAGCCGTCGCCCCGTGCGCTGGGTGTTGGCGGTGCCGAACGATTCGCCGATCCAGGGGCCGAAAGACCTCGAAGGCAAGCGGATCGCCACCGAAGTCGTGAACCTCACGAAGCGCTGGCTCGCCTCGCACGGCGTGACGGCGCAAGTCGAATTCAGTTGGGGTGCCACCGAAGTCAAGCCGCCGCGGCTCGCCGATGCCATCGTCGAAGTCACCGAAACGGGGAGCAGCTTGAAGGCGAACAACCTGCGGATCGTCTGCGATATTCTGCAAAGCACGACGCGATTTATCGCCAACGAAGCCGCCGCGAAAGACCCGTGGAAGCGTCAAAAGATGGACGATTTAATCCTGATGCTAAAAGGCGCAATGGCCGCCGAAGGCAAGGTCGGGCTGATGATGAACGTCCGCCGCGACAAGTTAGAATCGGTGCTGATGATCCTGCCCGCACTGCAAACGCCGACGATTTCGAGCTTGTCGGATCCGAGTTGGGTCGACGTGAACACGATCCTAGAAGAAGCCGAAGTGCGACGAATCATCCCGCGACTCAAGGCCGCCGGCGCAAGCGGCATCGTCGAATACGGCATCAACAAGATCATCGACTGATCGCAACGAACCACCGGGTTTAACGGATTATTGTCTGTGTGACTTGATACGTTTTCGGACCAGCCCGGAGCACACAGTTTGAAGTTGCGATATTTTGTCGCCGGTTTTGAAATGCAGGTGTTTCACGCACAAACTGGCGAGCGGCATTGCGTAAGCGTGCCGTGGTAGCCACAGAGGGTTCCCACGGCACGCTTACGCCCAATGCCGCTCGCCTGGTTTTCGAGAATGAACGAAGTCAAAGCGAGACTTACCGAGCCGATCCCCGCAAGGCAACGCCGTGAAGGATTTTCAAATTGGCGTGTTTTCCTCGTTTTCGTAGCGGAAGTCGTGAGACTTCTGACGCAGTGACTTCATACGTCCCGAAGTCTCACGACTTCGACTACCTCAGAATCGACATGTGTATTCGTAGCAGAAGTCGTGAGACTTCTGACGCGGTGACTTCATACGTCCCGAAGTCTCACGACTTCGACTACGGCAGAATCGACTTGTTTTTTGAACCGTGCCCGAGAATTCACAGGTATTTCGTGCGGAGTTGGCGAAGCGATTCGAGTAGCGGTTTCGCCGTGGCTGTTGCGTCGATCAACCCGAGCGAATCATCGTTGGTGCGGTCTTGCCAGCGGTCCCAACAGAACGTGCGAATATGCGGCGTGCTGAGGACGATCGATGCCACCGTCGAACCCCAATCGTTCTGCGATTCGGTCGTATCGAGGCCCTTCCAGTAGCGGCTAAACACGGGCATCTCACCCGAACCCGCTTTTGTCGCCATGGCGGTCGATCGCCCCGGATGACGTGCCACGACATCGAGGGGTACGCCGAGTAACCCGAACAGTTCCAGAAGACGGCCCAGTTCGATGCTGTCTCGCAGAAAGCTCGCGCGGGCGTCGTTCCCGCAGAAATACTCCAATTCAAAACCATTTACCGGCAGTCCACTCCGCAGTAGCGTGTCGGCAAATACGAGCGGTGAGTACGTGTATTCTTCGCGTTCGAGATAGTCGCCCCACGGCAGCGACAGGCCGACCGTCCACTGGCCATCGGGGTCGGCCATCCGCGACGATTCGAGTAGTCGCACGACGAGACGCAAACGGTCATCTTCGGTGAGTTCGAGATCGTCGCACTGGTTGAAGCCCGTGCAGACCGTCCAATTTTTCACGCGATCGCGATAGCGGTGAACGATCGTTTCGAGGAAATCGCAGAAGTAAGCCGCAATGCTCGGTAGTTCGCCTTTCGATTCCGAGAGCCATGCGGGAAGCATTTTGCCCGTCAAATCGATGATCGGCCCGATGGAAGTGCGTATGCCGTTAGACTCTGCCCAATCGAGCATCGCATCGAACTTCGACCAGTCGCTGTTCGACGGACTCGATTCGATCTCGGCCCAGTTCGGGACGAGTTGCACCGCGTTGAACGTCGCCTGATACTTCGCCTTCGCTTCCGGGCTAGGTATTTCGCTCAGGCGGCAACTCAAACGCGTCGGCAAACGGCCACGGGTCAGCCGCGTGTCCATTGCCGCGCGACAGTATTCTTGTGCGACCGCGTCCGCAATTCGATAACACAGTTCCAAGCACGCTGTGGCATCCGCGTCGGCTTCTGTTGTAAACTGATTGAGTACGGCACGAGCGAACGATGCGGTTGCCGTGCGCAAATCGGCGTTGACGGCTTCCGATGGGATCAAGCCGAGCAACTTCCACTCGTACATTTGATTGCGCAGCTGATTCAATTTGCCGCGTGCGAGTTCGACGAGCAGATGATACGGTTCGGGGCGTTCCCGTAATGTTGTGGTGCTCGTGACGGGAAAGCCGAACTCGGGGATCGGCCAGGGTACGTTGACGAATCCGCTTTCGCACTGACTGCGAGTGAGTTTGAGTTGTTGTCCGCTAACGTGAGTACGTGTCGGAAACGGAGTGCGATCGTAACCGCCAGCGAACCGCGCGCGATCGAGCGCGGGCTTCGCGCCTGCGGGCAAACTATCCGGGAGTTGAAACGAAATCGAACCCATAACGAACCGCGAAGAGTGCTTCCGAAGCTACGAGTATATTACCTGTTATAGCTGATTACCCCGTCGCATCACAGTTTGCGAATCGTCGATTCGCCAATATTCCTCACACCGCACCGAATGCTCATGCCTCAGGTCTTACAATCGATGCAATCGCGATACCGTACCGGTCGGCGAGAGCAATCGTAAACGCCTCATCGAGCAAGATCGTTTGCCCCGCTTCAATGCCGAGCGCTGTTGCACCCGCCTGATGCATCGTCTCGATGGTCGTGACACCCACCGTCGGTACGTCGAAGCGGCGATCTTGTTGCGGCTTCGCGACTTTCACGACGACGAACCCACGCTTGCAGAGTTCGCCCGCACGCCGAATCGCGAGGTCGGTCCCTTCGATGGCTTCGACGGCAATCACGGCACGTTCTCTTACCATTACACTCTGGCCGACATCGAGTTCGCCCATTTTTTTCGCGAGTACCCAACCGAAGTCGATGTCTTTCATTTCGGCGGCCGTCGGTTCGCGGCGTGTGAGCGTTCCGTTTCGCACGAGCAACTCCGGGCAGAGGTCCAGCGGAGAGACGCACACCAAACCTTCTTTGCGAAATTCGTCGATCAGGCCGAGCAACAGCGAATCGTCTTTATTGTCGCTGCGGCGACGCGAGTACCAGTATCGTAGCATCCGCGCATCGGGCAAGAGTTGCAACAAGCGCCACGGACGGAACAGAACGTGTTTGTGAAACTTCCCCGCCATCGACCAACGCTCGACGCCGCCGTTCTGAAACGAGCGAATCATGAAGCTCAACGACAGTCGCCGCATCGGGTGATATTCGTGGCAAATGCGGCTCAGGCTCGGGTCGGCCATGCCGTGAACGCCGATGCAGACGACTTTGATCCCACACTCGCGGGCTTTTTCGGCGATCAAGATCGGGAAGCGACCCGCACAGGCGATCAGCCCGACGGGTGGCAGATCGACATCCGGCATCATTCGTCCTCCATGCCGAGGTGATGCTTGATTTTTCGGATGTCCTTTCGCAATTCCGGTAGTTTTTCCAAACTGACGATGATCCGCATCTGTTCGCGGTCCGGCGTGGCCGGGGCACCGAGCATTCGCGAGTCGGCGGGCACGTCTTTATGGATCCCGGCCCGCGCACCGAGTTGCACGCGATCCCCCACGTGTACGTGATCCGCGACACCGACTTGCCCCGCCATGATAACGTAATCGCCGGTGGTGGTCGAACCGGCGATACCGACTTGGCTCACCAGCAGATTGTGCTTACCGATCTGACAATTGTGCGCGATCATCACGAGGTTGTCGATCTTCGTGCCGAGGCCGATTCGCGTGGCTCCGAACGTGCCGCGATCGATCGTCGTACACGCCCCGATTTCGACGTCGTCGGCGATCTCGACGCTACCGAGTTGCGGAACTTTGATGTTGCATCCACTGTGGTGGCGATAGCCGAAACCATCGGCACCAATCACCGAATTCGCGTGAATTCGCACGCGGTCACCCAGCGTCGTTTGATCGTATAGCACGACGTGCGGAAACAACGCGACATCGTCGCCGATGCGGCATTCCATACCGATGCTCACCCCGGCATGAATCGTCGCGCGAGCGCCGATGATCGTGCCTTCGCCGATGGTCGCATGGGGGCCGACCGTGGCTTCCGCACCGATGGTGACCGTCGGGTGAATGCACGCGGTGGGGTGGATCGACGCCGCGTGCGGGTGGGCGATGCCGTGGAGGTGCTGCACGATTTTAGCGAAGGCCATGAGCGGATCGCGAACGCGAATCAGCGGGCGGCCATTCACGGGAACCGACGAGTTCACGACGGCGGCGGTCGCGTGAGAATCGTGCCACGCGGACATGTATTTTTCGTCTTCGACGAAGGTAATGTCGCCGGAACGGGCTTCGTTTAATGGGCGTGCGTTGGAAATGACACGTTCGCCGTCCCCAACGACTTCGCCTTCCACCCACGTTGCCAACTGTCGCACGGTAACGGTCACAGTCGGCTCCTTCTGGCCTGCGTATGCCACCCACTTTAACGGGTCTGGCGTGAAGGTAACGAATCCACGACGACGGGGCAAGTCCAAACGGACCCGCACGCCGTGGGGGATTCGGCACTCTTTGACGTATCGACCGGGTGGCACGACGATACGCACCGAGTTGAATGCTAGGCCGCACCTGGAAGGTGAATTGGTGCGGATCGGGCAGGACGTACCGGTCGTACCGCGCAATGAGACAATCTCGACCATGAACAATTTAATGCGAGTCGATGTGTATTCCAACGCTTTCGGCGAAATCGTCTGCGTTCATCGGTCCCGTTTCGGTCGCGATGGTGCCTTGAGTCGACTTGGCGAGACAGTAGTTCAAGCGGTTCCAAGATTGCACGAGCGATGGCTCGCCCGTTCCCCACGTGACGCAAACGAGTTGCCCCGCACGACGCTTGACCGTAACCATGCCGCCACTCATACCGATTCGGAGTTCGTGCCACGACACTTCGGGGATTTCATCGGGGAATGCGGGCATTCCATCGATCATGCGAAGCGTCGCGGTTTCGCCGAGCGAAAGCAACAGATTGCGAACGACCGCCCAATCGGGCAGTGCGTTCGGTTCGTGCGAGATCGTGCGTTCGACTCCCAAATCGTCCTCGATTTCTGCGGCGTAATCGGCGATAACAGAACCATCCCGTAGCTCGACGCGCCAGCAAGGGATTTTTTGTCGTCACCGCGATGGCGTACATTTTCGCGGGTTTCCCTCGCTGGCGCGTCGGGCTAACAAGATCCTCGATTCTGCTTACTTGTCCGTTCCGGCTTTCTTCTTCAGCGCGTCTTCGAGGCGCTTCTTCTGTTCCATTGTCAAAACTTCGAGTTGCTCTTTTTTCTTCTTATCCTTGGCGATTTTGATTTTCGCGGTCATCGCGTCGATTTCTTCATCGTACTTCGCATCGATCGCGTAAACTTTCGTTTTCTGTTCGTCGGTGAGGCCGAGTTCCCGCCAGCCGGCGGGCAGTTGCGACTTCCCCTTCACCTTTGCAGGTACCGTTTCTTTCGCGTCTTTGTCAGCCGCAGGCTTCGGGGTCGTTTTCGCTTCTTGACCAACGATTCCGCCGCCGATCGCGAACAGCCCCATCGCGAGTAATGCCATACGCAGTTTCGTCATGATGCACCTGAAATTGGAACGGGAACGCAAGATTGACACGGTACGCCGTGCACTCACTGACTATCATGAAAGCATATGTGTATCGCATTTCCAAACAAATAATCGCAATTCGTCAGTTTTTCTTTTGCAGGGGTTGCGGATTCCACCGCAGTATTGTGCATCCTGCCAGTATCATAAAGCAAATGGAGGATACTATGGCGCAACTCGATTCAACCGAAACTCGCACCGTCCAGATTCGTCTCCCGGTCGTCATCGAGGCACGGCTTCAGGAGAAAGCGAAGCAAGTCGGACTCTCGCTCGTATCGTACATCGAAGAACTGGCGGAACAGGATTCGGTTGCCGATCCGATGCCCGAGTTGTTGGGAGAAGCGATCCGACGTATGACCTCTCGAACGACTGAACAAATCCTCGCGGATCGCGAAGCGATTTTGAAAACCGCACGACGGGCACGACCGTTACCTCCAGGAAAAACGCTCGCCGATGTTGTGGCCGGAACGTGGCCCGGAGACGAATCCGATGACGAGATCCGGATGCAACTGGAGCGACTCTCGTAAATGGATACGCCACTCTACTTGCTCGTTTCTGGAACGCGACTGGATCGATGCATCGCTAAAATAAACGTCTTCGATTGTGCCTCCACGGACGGAAACTTCTAAAACATTCGGCATGATCGCAACTGTGTTTGCCGTTCACATCTCGGATGGTGCGCTCCGTTCCGAATGGATCGCCATCGGCTGGATCGCGCTCGTGGCGATGGTTTCGCTCGGTATTCAAAAACTCGACGAACGCGAGATTCCCCGCCTCGGCCTCCTTACGGCCGCGCTGTTCGTCGCCTCGCAGATCCACTTTCGCGTCGGCGTCGGTAGTGTTCACCTACTTTTGAACGGGCTAGCGGGGGTCATTCTCGGCCCGCGTGCGGTGGTTGCCGTGGCGATTGCACTCGCGTTTCAGGCGCTGCTGTTCGCGCACGGCGGCCTTACCACGCTTGGCATTAACGGCACCGTGCTCGGGCTGCCTGCGGTGCTGGTCGGATTTCTGTTCCCGACGATCTATCGCGTCATCACCAAAAATGGTCGCCGTGCGAAGTGGGTGGGCGTCATCGGTGCCGCGACGGGGTTTCTCGCGGGGTTGCTGACGGTGGCATTGAACGTCCTAATCGTTTCGTTTGGCATCGAAGGTGGCGAGTCGGTTGCGGTTGTAATCTTCGGGTTGTACCTGCCCGTGATTCTCGTCGAAGCGATCGGCACGGGGATCATCGTCGGCTACCTGCATCGCGTGAAGCCCGAGTGGCTGATACGTGGAAACGTGTAACCGTTCAGGTGTCGATCGCCTGGTTTTGTAGGTCGGGCCGGATGCTTTGGGAGGCCCGACAGTGCATTCGCGCGACGATTCTAAACCGTCATGGTTTTTGTCGCGGATACTCTGTCGGGCCTCATCGCAAAGCCTCTTCGGCCACGACCTACGGGTTCTGAAAGGTTGAAAATGCAATCTGCCCCATGAACGGTTACGGAAGCATCAACAATCCAGCGGCGTAATTTCGTCGAACGGAATTTCCCACTGACCGAGGCCGACGCTGACCAACACCGTGCGTTTCTTGACATCCACCCGTACCACTTTGCCCTTCGCATCGAACCGCGACACGTGGACGACCGCATTCGCCTGAAGCCGTTCGCGTTTCTCCAATAACGCGGCCTGAAGTTGCGATTCCCGCTCGAATTCCAGCGTTTTGCGTTCGTATTCTTGCTTCTGCAACATCGCTTCATGTTGTGCGGCCAAGGCATCGACCCGCGCTTTCTCTGCCTCTTCGCGCAACTCTTGCAGGCGTGCCATCTCGACAGTTCGGCCACGCTTTTTGCGGAGGTATTTCTGTGCGCGCTTAATCAATTCCTTCGGCAACTTCAGTCGCCGTGCGATCATGATCGCGTTACTCATGCCGTACTGGCCGATCAGCAGTTTGTACGTCGGTCGCAGCGTCTCGGTGTCGAATTCGACTGCGCCGTTCTCCGCATTCTCGTTGTGTAAGGCATAGGTTTTCAAGTCGCCGAGGTGAGTCGTGACGATCGCCCGACAGCGGATCGAATCGATCTGATCGAGGATCGCGCGACCGAGTGCGGCCCCTTCGGTCGGGTCGGTACCGGCCCCGAGTTCATCGAGCAAAATGAGGCTGCGTTCGTTGGCGAGTTTGAAGATTTTCGCGATGCGGGTGATGTGCGAACTGAACGTGCTCAGCGATTGTTCGAGGCTCTGTTCGTCGCCGATGTCTGCGAGGATGTTATCGAAAATCGGCAGGGTACTGCCCTCCCCTGCCGGCACGTGCAACCCCGCTTGGGCCATCAACGCGAGGAGGCCAGTCGTTTTCAGCGTGACCGTTTTGCCGCCGGTGTTCGGCCCCGTTACGATCAACATTTGGAAGCCAACACCGAGGCGGACATCGATCGGCACGACCGACTTGGTTTTGCGAATCGCACTCGCTGCATCGGATTCGCTCGGCGGCGCTTCGCGGTTGGCGTTGCGAAAGAGGCTTTCCAGCAAGGGGTGGCGAGCATTCCGTAGCCACAACTTCCCTTCGTCGTTTACGATCGGCGCGTACATGTTGAAATCGCGACTGTAGCGGGCTTTCGCGCAAACGAGGTCGAGTTTCGCAATCACATCGAGCGAATAAATCAGCGGCTTAGACACGCGCCCGACTTCCGCACTCAACCGGCGAAGCACCCGCTTCACCTCGCGATCTTCCTCCGCTTTCAGCGTCATCCGCTCGGCACTGAGTGCGGTAATCGACGCCGGTTCGATGAACACCGTCTCGCCGGTGCCGCTGACGCGGTGAACGACGCCCTGAATTTTGTGCCGATGATTCACCGACACCGGCAGCACGTAGTGGTCGCCGTTGACCGTGGCGTTCGGGTAGCTGAGGATTTTCCGCAACTCGGGATCGCGCAACAATCGCCGCACTTCCGCCTTCACTTTTTCATCGAGTTGGTGCAGCTTTTGCCGCACCGCACCGAGTTCGCGGCTCGCCATATCGAGTACATGCGCACGACCATCGATGCACCCGGAGATCGTCTTCGCCACCGCGCCGAGGTCTTCGATTCCCGCGAGTAATTGAATCAAACCATCGAGCCGCTCGTCGAGCCGCATCCGGTAGCGATAGATTGCCCCTGTGCAAATCAGCGTGTCGGCGATTTCCAGAAGTTGCTCGGCACTGAGTGCCGTGCCGATCGCCGCACGGCGAGCGAGCAATCGCACGTCGTGCAGCCCACCGAATGGCGGACTTTGGCCCTGCGTCAGCGCTTCGACCATCTGCGAAACGAGATCGATTTCCTTGCGGATGAGCGCGATGTCGGTCGACGTTTCGAGTTGGAGCGCGAGATCGCGACCGAGCGACGAGGCCGTATAACCGGCAACGAGGGCTAAAATTTTATCGAACTGGAGCAGTTCGAGCGTGTGCAAGTCCATTCGGTTTCAATCGCGGTGAATAGTGGGCGTTCTGTGGAGAATCAGACACGATACGACACCGAAGGGTTCGCAGCGACCCGACACGTGGTGATTGTAGGCGGGTATGCCATCGAACGTAGCAACAACTTGTCGCAGAGTGCGAGAGATATCGTAAAGTGAAATCGGACGCGAATGCGGCAAACCAGTTGCCAGTTTCGGCTTGAAAACTATGACAAAGACAGAATTGAATCAACTGCTCGAAGGCGTACGCACGGGCACGGTTGCGGTCGATGCGGCGGTCGCGCGGCTCGGCGAACCGGCGTTCGGCGATTTGGGTTTTGCGACGCTCGACCTACACCGGAAAGAGCGTTGCGGGTTTCCAGAGGTCATACTGGCCGAAGGAAAAACCGCCGCGTGGATTGCCGGGGCCGTCGCGCGAATTGCAGCTGCGAATCAGGATTGTTTTGTGACGCGGCTCAGTATGGAACAGTGCGATTCGCTCCGCGTGACATTTCCTACTGCCGAAATCGATCGCGTCGCCCGGACATTTTGGCTGCCGACGCCCGGCCCGAAGCCCGAACCGGTGGGCGATGTCCTCGTGATTACGGCGGGAACGGGTGACTTGCCCGTCGCGCAGGAAGCCGCAAATACGGTGCGTGTGATGGGCGTGCGGGTCGAAATGATCGTCGATGTCGGCGTGGCGGGGATTCACCGAATCTTGCGGCACCGCGAACGGATCGCAAAAGCAGACGTGCTAATCGTGTGTGCGGGGATGGACGGCGCGCTGCCGAGCGTGGTCGGCGGCCTCGTCGATTGCCCCGTGATCGCCGTGCCGACGAGCATCGGCTACGGCACGTCGTTCGGTGGCGTGGCGGCGCTTTTAACGATGTTAAACAGTTGCTCGGCGGGCGTCGTGACGGTGAACATCGATGCCGGTTTCAAAGCCGGTACCGCCGCGGCTCAGATCGCAAAACGGATCGCGAAAGCGGCCGCAAAACCAGCGTAAGTTAGTTGTTGTTAAATGGCTGTGGCATGATCGGAGCGTTGGCCGATGCGGTTGGCGAGGGGATCGCGGGGCTAATCGACGATCCCGGTGGCGTCGGCGGGGTCAACCCGGCAGGCGTCGGTTCTTGTAAGCCGGGCAATCGCACTTCATTGGATGCGATCGGTACAGGGACGCCCGTCGTAGGAATCACCGGCACTTGGCTCGTTCCCGTCGCACCGACTGGCATTGGCACGTTACTCGGCATATTTCGTTGAAAACTATCATTCGTTACGACTGGGCTGCGGTTGTTCGGCGTGCGCGACTGGCTGGCCGTCGGCGCGGTTTTCGCATCCTTGTTCTGAGTGGGAGGCACGTAGGGCTTGAGTGGCTTGCTCGGGAGAATGGTTTTGTCTGCGGAGTGGCAGCCTATCGACGAGAGGAACACGATACAAGCGACGAGACTGAGACTCGATGAAAACGACATTCCGTGCCGCATAGACGCACCCTCTCCCTAAAGAACGGGCAGGGGCAGTCCTTTGCCCCTGGCATATCCGACGTCCTGTCGGAACCGCTCGTGGGCGGGTAATAATCGCGATCCGCGCGACTGTCAATACGGACAATGTCGCGACGAATTGCGTACCGGAACCATCGGTTTCGCGTGCTACTTCGCGACGGGAACCGGCAACGCGACCGCACCGACGGGGCCGATTGCGGGTGCCGCGACACCGATACCGGCGGCCGCACCTCGACGCAATGCGCCGTCGGCGTCTTGCATCGAATCGACTTCGCGTTGCAGCGGGAATGCCGGGTCGGGTGGGAAGTATTGAGGGCGCTGCTGAAGGTAGTGCGGACTCGGCAGGGTCATCCCGCCAAAGTTCGTCTGGCAGCCAGTTTGGGTGATTAGGCCCAGCCCGAGGCAGGTCATGGCACCCGTCAGCATACGGTGGTTGCGTCGCATAATTCACCTTTACTTCAGCCGTCGCGGTACAGAGCATCCCTGCTCGTGCCAACGGTACGACGAGTCTACCGGTTATATCGGCTGGCCCGGTCCGAATGTTTAGCCCCGCGTTGCCGATTCGCACGATTTTGTCGGCGAAGCCAATTCGCGTCGCCGCGCAGCTTGACCCGATGCCTAAACTAAAAGTACACGAAATGAAACTACGCAGACTCCGACGGACGAAAATATGAGCACCCCGGATCGCCTCGGTGGAATCATCCACACGTATCAGAAGTACGACCCGATGGAGTTTCCCAGCCCGACCGCGCCGCCACCGGATATGGTTTCGGCCGCGTTCGAGCACATGCTGGCCTACGGCGATATGCGACAGCTATCCGAGGAAGAACTCGCGAAGATGGTCAAAATTGACCCCAGCCAGATTGCGGGGTTCATCGCGAACATCGACAAGATCATTGAAGAACTGCGCGAGCGCAAGAAAAAGATCCTCGAAACGTACGAGACGAAGGCCGCCGAAGATGCTGCGAAGTCGGCGTTCACTCAGAAGGCCCAAACGGTCGTGCCGCCCGAAAAGCTCGTCAAGGAATTCAAGGAAGCCGTCGCGGAAGAGCAACTTCGCGACCTCGAAAATCTGTATTACCGCGCGGGCAAGGATAACGCCAAGTTCGCGAAAGACATCGTCCAACTCGTGCAGAAGCTCGGCGACAAGTACCAGATCGACGAACTCGTCTCGAAGTACGAATTCACCGGCAGTACGAAGATGACGGTGCCGCAAGCTCTGGAAATTAAGGAGGAACTCGACGCGATCGAAAAGTTGCTTCAGCAGCTTCAGGAAGCGAAAGCGTCGGGGCAACTCGGCTACATCGACATGGAAGAGGTGCAAGACCTCACCGGCACCGAGAACGCCGATCAGCTTCGCCAACTACAGGAACAAATTGTCGAGTACTTACGCCAACAGGCCGAGCAACAGGGGCTGGAAACGAATTCCAAAAACCAGTTCCAGATGACGCCGAAAGCGTTTCGGTTGTTCCAGTCGAAGGTACTGTCGACGATTTTCAACGAACTGCAAGCGTCGCGAACGGGGCGACACCCCGATGCGGTTCTGGGCGAAGGGGCCACCGAATCGCCGCGAACGAAGGAGTACGAGTTCGGCGATTCGGTCACGAACATGGACATTCCATCGAGCATGATCAACGCGATGTTGCGGTCGGGCAACACGGGTGGCCCGATACGGATGAAAGCCGAAGACATCGTCATTCACCACACGCGGAACACGCCGAAGGCAGCGACGTGCGTGTTACTCGATATGTCCGGCTCGATGCGTTACGACATGCAATACGCGAACGTGAAACGAATGGGCTTGGCGCTCGATGGCCTGATCCGTGCAGAATACCCCGGCGACTTCTTGCAGTTCATCGAAATGTACACGTTCGCGAAGCCACGGTCGTTGGCGGAAATCCCGACGCTGATGCCGAAGCCGGTGACGGTTTACGACCCCGTCGTGCGGTTAAAAGCCGACATGAGCAACCCGAACGTGAGCGAGTCGAATGTGCCGTGGCACTTCACGAACATTCAACATGCCCTGCAAACGGCGCGGAAATTTCTCGGCAACCGCGACACGCCGAACAAGCAAGTCATGCTGATTACCGACGGCCTACCCACGGCGCACTTCGAGGGCAGTATGTTGTACATGCTCTACCCGCCGCACCCGCGTACTGAGGAAGCGACACTGCGCGAAGCGAAGTTGTGTGCGAAGGAAGGCATCACAATCAACATCTTCCTGCTCTCGACGTGGAGCCAATCCGAGGAGGACATCCGCTTCGCACGAACGCTGGCCGAATCGACGAAAGGCCGCGTCGTTTACACGACGGGCCGCGAACTCGATCGCTTCGTCGTCTGGGATTACATCAAACGCCGTAAGTCGATCATCAGTTAACGCGAAAGCCCACACACGACCGTGTGGGCTTTATTATTGTGGGTGAACTGCTTACCATGACGTTATCTTTTTCACCTGCATCGGGAGTATTGCGATGACTGTGGATAACTCAGCCGAGGTTCGCCAACAGCGCGTCCGCGAATTCATGCAACTGCTGCCTCTGACGATTGAAATCGCGGGGTTGCCAACCTGCGAAGCGGGGCGAATGTTCACGCAAGATCAACTCGACCTACGCGGCACGCACATCCGCAACGCCTACAAACTGGCACGCCAAATCGTTAAAGATGTCTCCGAAGGCTAGTTTTGCTGGTTGCTTTTACCGCTGCGATCCGAATCCGGGAGCGAACATTGTGCGGCACTCGATCTCGTTCGTTCTGCTGTTCGCGTTGGCATCGACGGTCGTTGCTGCGCCGGTTGCGGATTTTACGACTGGCGTGAAACCGATTCTTGCGAAGCACTGCCTCGCGTGTCATGGCGAAGCGAAGTCGCGTGGCGGGCTGCGACTGCATCGCAAGGCCGATGCGCTGAAAGGTGGCGACAACGGCAAACTGTTTGCGACGGGGAAACCGCGTGAGAGTGCGATCTGGCACCGCGTGACGGCAACCGATGACACACGGATGCCACCGAAAGGCGAACGGCTCTCCGCAACTGAAATCGGCACCATCGAAGCGTGGATCGCAGCCGGTGCGATTTGGCCCGACGATGGTTCGACGGCCACCAACCCGAACGACTGGTGGAGTTTCCAGCCGATCCGCAAGCCGCCGACCGTTGCGGGCGAAAACCCGATTGATGGTTTAATCCAAGCAAAATGGAAACAAAAGTCGCTCGCCCCTGCCCCGACTGCGAATCGCCGCACGCTCATTCGTCGACTGCATTTCGATCTCGTCGGCTTGCCGCCCTCTCAGAAGGAAGTCGATGCGTTCGTGGCGGATCGTTCCCCCGATGCTTACGAGAAACTCGTCGATTCGTTGCTCGCGTCGCCGCACTATGGCGAGCGTTGGGCGCGGCATTGGCTCGATGTCGTTCACTTCGGCGAAACGCACGGCTACGACAAAGACAAGCCACGAACGAACGCCTGGCCGTACCGCGATTACGTGATTCGTGCGCTGAATTCGGACAAGCCATACGGGCGATTCGTGCAAGAACAGATCGCGGGGGATGTGCTGTTCCCAGGCACCGTCGACGGTATCGAGGCACTCGGTTTCCTGTCGGCGGGGCCGTGGGACTTCATCGGCCATGCCGAGTTGCCCGAGTCGAAAATCGACGGCAAAATCGCCCGGCACCTCGACCGCGATGATTTCGTCGCCAACACGATGAGCACCTTCGTTGGGCTGACCGTTCACTGCGCGCAATGCCACAATCACAAGTTCGACCCGATCAGCCACGAAGACTATTACCGCCTGCAAGCGGTGTTTGCGGCGATCGACCGGACCGACAAAGCGTACGACTCGGACCCCGCAATCGCCGCCCAACGTGCGACACTCGAAGCGCGGAAAGCCGATGCCGATTCGAAGGCGAAATTGTTGCGGAACCAAGCCGGTGCGGAACTCATTGCCATCGAGAAACAGATTGCCGACGCCACAACGGCGGCCATCGGGTCGAAGCCCCTCGAGCATGGCTACCATTCAACCATTTCTGCGAAACACGACGAGCCGAAGTGGGTGCAGATCGATCTCGGTGCGAGCCAGAAGCTCGAGCGAATCGTGCTTCGACCATGCCACGACGATTTCAACAATATCGGTGCGGGGTTCGGTTTCCCCGTGCGGTTCCGGATCGAGCTTTCGGATGATGCCGAGTTTCAAAAGGGCATACACATCCTCGCGGAGGAAACCACGAAGGACTACGCGAACCCCGGCACGACTGCGTACACCGCGATGGCGGGCGGAAAAAGCGGACGATACCTGCGGGTGATGGCCACGAAACTCGCGCCACGACAGGATGATTTCATCTTCGCGCTCGCCGAGTGCGAAGCGTTCGATGCGAACGACAAAAACGTTGCGGCCGGCAAACCAGTGTCGGCACGCGAAAGCATCGAAGCGCCGATCCGCTGGCGAAAAGCGAACCTGACCGATGGCATCTACCCCGCTACGTCAAAATTAATTGCCAGCGATTTGGCAAAACGGAAACAGTCGCGCGACGAGTACCTCCGCAAAATGCTCGGCGAGATTGGCGTGAAGGACTTGGCGTTACACGAGGCCACTTCCCGCGCGGTCGATGTGGAACTTCGCGCGTTAGCTGGTTCGCGCCGCGTGGCGTTTATCGGTGCGGTTCACACGGGCGAAGGGAACTTCATCGGCACGGGGGCCAGCGGTGGCAAACCGCGGCCGATTGCGATTCTCCCGCGTGGCGATGTCACCAAACCCGGCAAGGGCGTCGCACCGGGCGTGCTCGCGATACCCGGCGTTGCCGCGTTTTCGCTGGCTGCAAATCACACGGAAGGCGAACGCCGTGCGGCACTCGCGAAGTGGCTCAGCGATGCGAACCACCCGCTCACGTGGCGCGTGATGGCGAACCGCGTGTGGCAGTATCACTTCGGCCGCGGCCTCGTCGATACACCCAACGATTACGGCAAAATGGGCCAACTGCCATCGCACCCGGAGTTACTCGATTTCCTCGCCAACGAGCTTCGCGAACATCAATCGCTGAAGAAGTTGCACAAGATGATCGTCACCAGCGCGACGTATCGATTATCTTCGGAATCGAACCCAGCGAATGAAAAAGTCGACTCGGAGAATCGCTATCTCTGGCGGCAGAACCGGCGGAAACTCGAAGCCGAGGCGATACGCGATTCGATCTTGCTCGCGGCGGGGAAACTCGACCTCAAGATGGGTGGCCCGAGCTTTCAGGATTTCGTCGTCGAGAAGCCCGAGCATTCGCCGCATTACCTGTATCACCTCCACGATCCCGACGATGTGCGTTCGCATCGCCGTACGATTTACCGCTTCGTGGTCCGGTCGCAGCAGCAGCCGTTCCTCGCTTCGCTCGACTGTGCGGACCCGTCGCTATCGGTCGACAAACGCAACCAAACGCTGACGCCGCAACAGGCGCTGGCACTCCTCAACAACAACCTGAGCGTGGCGATGGCGAAGCATTTCGCCACCCGCGTCGAAGCACTCGCCACCGATGATACGGGCCGGATTCGTGCAGCATTCCAAATTGCCATCGGGCGGGAACCGACCGCACAAGAACGCGAAACGCTGGTCGCATTCGTGCAAAAACATGGCCTCGCCAACGGCTGCCGCGTGATACTGAACCTGAACGAGTTTGCCTTCGTGGATTGAGGATTCACCCAACAAGATTTTTCAGTGAAGTGGCCTCCCGCTCGCCTACAGCCACCATAGTGGACATGTTCCTACTCGCAATGGGCACATCGTTCAGGCGCGTCACGCGATGCGGATAAACGACAGAAGTGAATTGGGAAACCGCGTTAGGCATCAGATACGGGTTGACCGGCGAGATCACCGATGACCCGACTGACTCCCTCGTGGTCGAAGATCGACGGGATTCCTCCCGGTCCGGCGAACAACGCCACACCATCCCGGTTGGCCAAGGCGTCTGGATGATCGACCTCCAATCGGTCGCCGTTCTCCATCGCTACGGTGAATGGGCGGAAAGGCATGCGGTGCTTGAACGTGCGAATCGTCTGGTCGAACGTGTCACGGTCCATGTCGAGTTCCTCGTCTGGTGTATGATAAATCAATCATACCCGCACGTCAGTCTCGGAGCAACCGTTTCGATGCCAACTAAGGCATTCGGGACATCCACAAAACACATGGCTGGTAACAGGAATCGAATCATGGACCGTCGCGAGTTTCTATCGCTGTCGTCTGCGAGCCTCGGTGGGATTGCGCTCGCGAGCATGACCGCCGGTGCGGGGCTGCACCATAAACCGCGTGCGAAGCGCGTGGTGCAATTGTTCATGGCGGGTGCCGCGAGCCACGTCGATTTGTTCGATTACAAGCCCGAGTTAATCAAACGACACGGGCAGGCGGCGGACTTCGGCGAACCGGTGGAGGCATTTCAAAACGGCCTCGGACCGTGGCTGAAACCGGTCTGGGACTTCAAACCCTACGGCAAAAGTGGCAAGCACCTCAGCGAGGTCGTCGCCCCACTCGGCGACGTCGTCGACAACATGGCGTTCGTGCATAATGTCGTCGGCAAAACTGGCGTTCACTCACAAGGCACGCTGTTGCAAACGACGGGGTTCAACCGCCCCGGTTTCCCCGGCATGGGTTGTTGGATCAGCTACGGCCTCGGCAGCGAGAACGACAATCTGCCGACCTTCGTCGTACTTCCCGATCATCGCGGGCTGGCCTCGAATGGCACCAAGAATTGGGACTCCGCATTCCTGCCCGCACACCATCAGGGCTGTGCGATTTACCCCGGCACGAAGAGCCCGATCGAAGACCTCTTCCCCGACGAACGCGCGAAGTACATCACACGCGCCGCGGATGCTTCGGCAATCGATGTGCTCGCGAAAATGAACCGCGAACATGCCGCCACACGCGGCGGCGACGACCGGCTCGATGCCCGCATCCGCAGTTACGAACTCGCTGCGAAAATGCAACTCGCCGCACCGGAGGCGCTCGACATTACCAAGGAAACGAAGGAGACGCTCGCGCTCTACGGCCTCGATCATGGCAAGACGAAGTTCGATGCGGAAATCAACCCGATCGAGGAGATCGACGCCTTCGGTCAAAAGTGCCTCGTGGCGCGTCGGCTACTCGAACGTGGCGTGCGTTTCGTGCAGATTTTCAGCGGAAACGACAACGGCTTCCCGAGGCGGAACTGGGATAGCCACGAGGATGTCAAACGCGATCACGGGCCGCTCGCCATCGGTATGGCACGCGGTGCGGCGGCGCTGATTCGCGATCTCAAACGGCTCGGAATGCTCGACGACACGATCATTTTGTGGACGACGGAGTTTGGCCGAATGCCGAGTTCGCAAGGTGGCAAAGGCCGCGACCACAACCCGTATTGTTTCACGAACTGGCTGGCTGGCGGCGGCATTCGCGGCGGTACGACTTACGGTGCTTCGGACGACTTCGGTTACAAGCCCGCCGACCGCAAACACCCGACCGAAGTCTACGACATTCACGCGACGATCTTGCACCTACTCGGCATCGATCACACGAAGCTGACCGTCCGCAACAACGGCATCGATCGCCGCCTGACTGACGTTCACGGCCACGTGATCGAACCGCTACTCGCGTAACGCTTTTTCGTTCTGTTCCCGGACGTACTCTTTGAACGCGCCGATGTTGTAGCTGATGAACAAGAACGCGCGATCCAGCGCGATGAAAGTGACATCTTCCGGGTCGTCGGCATAGTCCTTGCGCAAGGCATACAGTTTCGCAAGCAGTTGATCGGTATTCGGTTGCATGTCGGCACTCTCAGGACGTTCGGGTTACCGGTATTCTAGCCACCTTGACATGACCAAGCACCTATGGCTAAAAGATCGTGTTGTGCGGTACCCGCAGGTTCCCCTACGGACGGGCGATATGATTCCGCGAAGTAGCGAACCGCTCCGTGCGTGGTTCTGGGTTTGGGATCTCCTCGCCACGTCGTGTGCGTGGCTGCTCGCCGATTTCGTGCGGTTGCGTTCGGGTCTCATGCCGATTCTCGCGCCGGACATGCCGCCATTTTCGTTGTGCGTCGGCCAGCTTCCGCTCGTCATCATCTTGGCGGTCGTCGCGTATCGCATGGCACAGATGTACGATGTCAATCGGCTGTCGCGTTTCCGCGAAGAACTCGCACACGCCATCAAGGGCGTCGGCTTTCTGGCGCTTCTCACCGTCGCGATTACCTTCGCGATGCAGTCACCGTACCGCCCCCGCGGCGTCTTCGCGTTGTTTCCCGTGTTCGCCGTTGCGGGTGTCGTGCTGTGTCGTCGGCTGTCGTGGTTCGCGCTCGGACGGCTCCGTAGCAAGGGCTTTAATCAAAGTCATGCGCTCATCGTCGGTACGGGTCGGCTCGCACGGCAGACGGCGAAATCGCTCGAAGCGGCGTCGTGGATGGGCATTCAAACCGTCGCTTACGTCGAAGATGAAAAAGCGAAACGGCAGAACGATCTGAACATCGTCGGGCCGATCCGCGACCTCGCGAAACTCGTTGCGGACCACCACATCGAACACGTGTTTATCGCGTTGCCGATGAACCGCTACGGCGATGCGCGTCGCGTCTTCGATATCCTCTCGCAATCGCTCGTCGAAGTCCGCCTCGTGGCCGACGCCCCTGCGATGTCGGGGCTCTCGCTGACGACGACGAACCTTCAAGGCATGACGGTCATCGGCCTGCGCGAGAGCAACCATTACGGCGTCAACGTCGTCGTGAAACGGATCATGGACGTTGCGTTTTCGCTGCTGGGAATGTGTATTCTGTCGCCACTTCTGGCGTTGATCGTGGTACTCATCAAGCTCACTAGCCCGGGGCCGATCCTCTATCGGCAAGAGCGTTGCTCGGTGAACGGCGACCGCTTCATGATGCTGAAATTCCGCACGATGCGGATCGATTCGGAGACGTCCGGCCCGCAGATGACGGCGCTTAAAGACACGCGGGTGACGCGGCTCGGTGCATTCCTGCGAACGAGTAATCTCGATGAACTCCCGCAACTTCTGAACGTGTTACTCGGGCAGATGAGCCTCGTCGGACCGCGGCCGGAACGCCCGTACTTCGTCGATCAATTCAAAAAGACGATACCGAACTATATGGCACGCCACGCGGTGAAAGCAGGGTTAACCGGGTGGGCACAAGTCAACGGCTGGCGCGGCAACTCGTCGCTCCGTCGACGCGTGCAATTCGACCTCTATTACATCACGCACTGGAACCCGCTTTTCGATCTGCGAATCATGGTGCTAACCGTACTGACGATGCTATTCAAAAAACAAAAACACGCCTATTGATGACCTGCGTCACCGATTATTGTGGAGTGTTGTCGGTCGGTTTCAGTCGGTCGCGGACTTGCCGGGCGGCCGCTCGGTTAATGATCTCGAGGTAGGCCATGGCGCTCGCTTCGACGATGTCGGTCGAGACGGCGCGGGCGGTCAATTTATTCCCTTCAAACTCGGCTTCGATGAACGCTTCGCCCTGCGCATCGGTACCGACCGTCACGGCGCGGACGCGGTAATCGCACACCTTCACCGTGATGCCCGTGATGCGATCAATCACGTTGAACACGGCATCGATGGGGCCGTCGCCGATGGCGGCATCCTTCATGATTTCACCGTCTTGTCGCCAGAGCGCCACCGCCGCTGAGGGCATGGTGCCGGTGCCTGCGTTGCAGGTGAAGGCGTGGAGAGTCCAGGTTTTGTGCGAGATATTGTGAATCTGGTTTTCCGCGAGCGCCTCGATGTCTGCGTCGTAAATATCCTTCTTGCGGTCGGCGAGAATCTTGAACGAATCGAACACGCGGTTCAGTTGCTCTTCGCTGAGGTGATAGCCGAGGTCGTTGATTTTCTGGCGGAGCGCATGGCGGCCACTGTGCTTGCCCAACACGAGTTCGGTGCGCGAGATACCGACCGTTTCGGGCCGCATGATCTCGTACGTGTTGGCGTTCTTCAACATGCCATCTTGGTGAATCCCCGCCTCGTGCGCGAAGGCGTTCTGACCGACGATCGCCTTGTTCCGCTGCACCTGCATACCCGTGACATGCGACAATTTTCGGCTACAGGGGTAAAGGAATCGCGTGTTGATGTTGGTCGTTAACCCGTAGAAATCCTGGCGGGTGTGGAGTGCCATCACGACTTCTTCGAGTGCCGTATTTCCCGCACGTTCGCCGATGCCGTTGATCGTACACTCGACCTGCCTCGCCCCTTCGCGAAGTGCCGCAAGGCTGTTGCCGACCGCCAGACCGAGATCGTTGTGGCAATGCACGCTGATGATGCATTTGTCGATGCCGCGTACGGTTTTCTTCAGGTGGCGAATGATGTCCGCGTAGTGGCTCGGCACCGCGTAGCCGACGGTATCGGGGATGTTCAACGTCGTCGCGCCCGCTTCGATGGCGCGTTCGACGACTTCGGTGAGGAAGTCGAGTTCGGTGCGCGAAGCATCTTCCGGCGAAAATTCGACGTCGGCGATTTGGTCGCGTGCTCGGGTCACGCCTTCGATGGTGCGTTTGAGAATATCCTCGCGGGACATCTTCAATTTAAATTCGCGATGGATCGCGCTCGTCGCGAGGAAGACGTGAACCCGCGGTCGCGGTGCGTCCTTCACGGCCAGTGCAGCACGGTCGATGTCGGTCGAATTGCAGCGTGCCAACGCGCAGATGATCGGGCCGTGAACTTCGCGGGCGATCGCTTGCACCGATTCAAAGTCGCCAGGCGACGCGATCGGGAAGCCCGCCTCGATGACATCGACACCGAGTTCTTTTAGCGCGTGCGCCATCTCGAGTTTTTCGTTCAGATTCATACTGCAACCGGGGCTTTGTTCCCCGTCGCGTAACGTCGTGTCGAAGATGATGACCCGGTCGGTGTCGGTCGTCGGCATCGTCGGCTCCTAAGTGTCGAAACGAAAACGGCCCCGGAACTCTCCGGGGCCGTCTCAAAATCGTGGTGTCTGTGTCAACAGCTACGACGTAAAGAAGCGTCCCCGAAAATTCGGAATCGGTAGTTCTTCGAGTTGTAGCAGCGTGCGCATCAAATGAACCTCTGTAAACCAAGTCTATGCCAGCCCCGCGTCGATAGCAACAGCGATTTAGCAGATTTTTTAGCGGTCGAGACTGCGCAAGTCATCGATTCCCTGTCGCATCGGGTACGACGAGTTGTGTTGCGCCCAGTATTTCTCAAACCACGGTAGCGTTTTCACGATCATCGGCCCGAATCCACCCGCACCCCAATCGAGGCGGCTCTGAATCATGAACTGAGTTTTGGCCTTAGTGAATTTCAACGCGATCGGTGGCACGGCATCCCACACTGCAAGTTCTTTGTCCGTCCATGCGGACAAGTTCATACCCACGGGAGGCATGGCCGAGTCCGGTTCGATGATGACGAGCTTTTGCAATCGGACCTTGCCGAGCGATTCCCCGCGTGCGATTCCTGCTGGCGTCATCACCGCGACGATGCTCGCATTTTCGGTCGTTGTAGCTGGGGTCTGTGACCCCGGTGTTGTAACGAGCGTTTTCGTGGGGTTCGGCTGCACGCAATTCGCCACCCACTTGCGATCCATGCCGATTGCGAGCGTCGTTCCGTTGCGGGCAAAGTGAACCGCACCGAGACTCGTTTGCGTCGAGAAAACCTTAGTGCCTACGATCATCTCGCTAGAAACCGTCGGGGCGATTTTTGCCGCATCGAGTAGTTGCAGCCATTTCGGCAACGCCGCTTCCCAGTCTGCACCGGATGACTCATCGTTGAGGTTCAACACGAGTGTAGGTAGCGCCATTGCGCCGACGGGAATCTCTTGTTTGGGTGGAACGACGAGTGCGATTTGCCGCAAGCCGGGCAGCAACTTCGTGCGGATCGGCAGGCCCGACTTCTCCGCCTCGGCGACCCAATCGGACGGTAACTTGCCGACCTCGCCACGTGCCTTCGCGATCGCATCCGCAATGGCCATCGTCGCTGTCACCCGCTTGTCAGTAAGGGGCATCGCGAGGCTGGCCGTGAGTGCCGAGGGTTTCGTTAAGTTTGGAAACGTGGGCGACGGGCTGGCCGCATCGAGAACATCGAGCAACACACTACGTTCGGTTGGGTGGATCGCACCGTTGATTGTGAGTTCGATTCCGTCGGGCCGGATGCATAGCGAGCCGTGAATCTGCGGCACCGCTCGCGCATTCAGCACGAACTTCGCGTAACCCAGCAGGTTACCATCGACGAACTCCCGCTTCGCTTTCCGTGCCTTGTCGAGATCGGCAACGAGTTCGGGCGGACGCACGAAGAACCCGATTCCCGCATTCCGCTCGACCGGGAAGCCGCTCGACTTCGCGAGGTTGTTCGCACTCGGTTTGCGGAACCGCGTCAGCAACTCGACAACGGCGGCTTTATTTGAACCGAACGCGAACAAGCCGGGAGTATAGGCGTACGTCGCTTCGAGTGGGCCTTCGGTCGGCTTGGGGTTTTCGTACGGTACCGGTTTCCCTTCCTGATCCATCACGATCGGCGGCGTGCCTCGCTGTTGAAAAATCGCCACGCCCTCGACAGTATCGATGCGACGAATCGATACGTCCGACGCAAGATAGCCGCGAATCAGCAAGCCGGTTGCGTAGCTATCGCCCGTCAGCACGGCCCCCGCGAGTAACGGCTCGTGGGCTTTCGTGAAACCGCACAGCCCGATGCCCGCACCGTGAAAACGCTTCAATTCCAGCTGAAATTCGGGCGATGCCACCAACAATGCGATGCCGAGATTCGACTGACCCGCGAACAGGCCCGGTTCGCGAAGTGCATCGCGGCGGTCGTGAACCGCCTTCAATGAGTCCGCGAGTGGCGTACCCTGCACGAGTGCCGCGAGTGTCTCCGCAATGGCTGCAGGAGAGCGCACTTCGGCATATGCGAGCGTCGTTTCGGGGAACAGTTCCGCCACGTCGCGGACCTCGGCGCGGAGGTTCGCACTTGCGGTGAGCAAAAGAATTGTCAGCAGCCCACGGTTCAAGAATGCACCTATTTTACGGGTGGCGGATCGCTACGCAGATACGCGAACAGATCGCACACCTGGGCATCCGAAAGCGTATCGAGGAGTTTCTCCGGCATCAACGAAACCGCGGTCGGCTTGATCTCGTCGATGTCGGCTTTCGCCAAGACGATCTTACGATTTTGGGCATCGAGCAGCGTCATCGACTCCGCATTCGCCTCGATCACCAACCCCGATAGTTTGCGGCCATCGAGCGTCGTCGCGATGTGCTGTACGAATTCGGGGCGAACGAGCGCACTCGGGTCGACGATATTCGCGAGCATATACCCGACATTTTTGCGATCCGCCGCCGTCAGTTCGGGGCCGATCTTATTGCCTTCGCCGTGCAAGATATGGCACGAAGCACACTGCTGTTTGAACAAAACTTTCCCTGCCACCGCATCGCCTTTGCCGCGGCTGATCGCCACGCCGAGCCACGAGATGCGCGCCTGTTTCTCGCCGGGTGTGGCCGGACCAATCTTGCCGTAATGTTTCTCCGCGAGTTTCGCAATCGCCGGATCGTCGAACGACATGGCCGTGCGAACTTGGTCGGTTGAAATGTCCGTCGAAGGGATGACTTTCGCTTCGACTTGCGCGAGCAACAACAGCGCCCAACTCTTCCGTGCAATCAGCGATTGGATCGCTCGCTTCTTCAGTGCGGGCGACCATTTCGCATAACCTTGCACGATCGCCTGTCCGATTTTTGGATCGTCGAATGCTTCCAGAGCAGGCAGAATCGCGATGCGCAGCGGGTCCGATGTCGACGATTGAAGCATTTCGAGGAACGCGGTTTTGGCTTCCGTATCCCGGACTTGGCGAAGTAGCTCGATCGCCGCGATTCGTTCGGGGATCGGCTTCGCGTTGTCCGTGGCCATGTTGCGAATCGCGGTGATGGCATCGGTGTCGCCGAGTCGCGCGAGGATCGATCGCGTTGCAACGCTCGTCGGAATTCGCTTGAGTTCGGCTAATAGTTCGGGCGCAACACGATCGCTGCGACCGCCATCGAGCGAAGCGGTGATGCCACTCAAAACGAGATCGACGCGGTTCCGCGTATCCGCTTCGTGCAACAATCCCGCGAGCCGTTTCTGACCATCGGGAATGTCGTTGGCCATCAATCGCCGCGCGATGTTTTTAACGAGGTTACCATCGTATGTCGGCGTCGTGCGAATGAGTTCGAGTGCCAAATTCGTGGCAGGCACGGGGTCGTTCGCGAGTTGGCTTTCGACGGCCCACCACATCAGCAACGGCATCCGCGTGTCGGGCTGCACGACTTTCGCATGAATCAGCGCGGTCACGACTTTCACCGCCACCGCCGCCGATACTCGCTTCGCACTGCAAGCCAGTTGCACGCGGACGACCGCACTCGTTTCGCGCTTCGCGAGTTGTTGCCACGCTTCTGCCGTGGCATCATCGATCTGCAACTCGTCGCCGACGAGTCGCACCGCCCACCCACGCACATGCTCGTTCGGGTGCGTTAACAGGCTGTTCAAATATACGGTGTCTGTACCACCGCTCGTATACAGTGCCCACAACGATTCGAGCGCGATTAACGAAGTCTCCGTGGCGATCGTTTTCTTCAAGATCGGGTATGTATTCGCATCGACACGATCCGTCAGCAATCGACGTGCTTCGCGCCGCCAACTTGCGTTGGCGTGTTTCAGAAGCTCAAGTAGTTCCGCACTCGTTTTCTTGCGCAAATCGAACGTCGGAAAATTTGCGGTGCCTGCATACTCGATCTTATAGATTCGCCCGTTCGTCTTGTCCCAACTATCGATCGGGTCGAGGTGGGCGGCCCGTTTGTCGTACCAATCGGCGACGTAAATCGAGCCATCGGGGCCGAGCAATAGGTCTACCGGCCGATGCCACGTGTCGTTCGCCACCAGCAAATCGCCACCGTGGCTGTTTTTGAAAGTGCCACCATCGGCGGTGAATTTGTGCCAATACACCGCATTCGACAGCAAGTTGCCCGCAATGTACTGATCGTGCATCTCGGTGGGATACGTGTCGCCCTGATAGATCACACCGCCACACGTGACGTGGCCCCCCTTGAAGTTCGCATGTGGGACGTGCTCGAAGTAACCGTATGTATGGGGATTATGCAGTGGGCCGTGCTTGGTGAATCCTTTCACATAGTACGCCCCTTGCACTTGATGCAAACACGCGGAACGACCGTCATTCGTGCCCGCGATCGCGTGGCCGTGCTTATCGAAATCGAGGCCGTAGGTGTTACCGCCGCCCTCCGCGAATAGCTCGAAACGCTTTGAAATTGGATGATAGCGCCAGATTCCTTGTTGGAACTCGATCGGGTTCGGCGTGCCACCGGGGTTGACGATTTTGGCCGTCACGGTGCTGCCATGTGCGCCGTACAGCCAGCCGTCCGGACCCCATTGCAACGAGTTGGCGTACGAGTGCGTATCTTCCATCCCGAATCCCGTCGCCAACACATCGGGCGTGTCGGTATCGGGTACATCGTCGCCATTTTTATCGGGGTAAAACAGCAAGTACGGCGGTTGCACGACATACACACCGCCCCGCCCGATGCAGAAGCCGGTGGCCATGTTCAGCCCCGTCAGAAAGTCGTGGCTTTTGCGATAGACGCCGTGGGCATCGGGGTCGGAAAGGATTGTGATCCGATCGACGCCCTTCGGTCCCTTCGGCGGCGGTTCGGGCACGCGATCCCAGATCGTTCGCAGAAACTGATCTTGCTTGAGCGCCTTCAAGCCCGCCGGGTTCGGATACTGCAAATATTGCAGCACCCACAACCGCCCGCGTTCGTCGAACGACATACTCAACGGCTGGCGGATCATCGGTTCGGTCGCCACCGCTCGCACCGTGAACCCCGGCGGCAACGTCATCCGCGCAACGGCTTCCTTCGGCGAAAACCCTTGTCCAGAAGCAACGGGAGATAATGCGAACATCGACAGAATCAGAATCGGTTTCCACATCATCGGATCGATCTCAGGAGCACAACACGACCGTAACGCAACAAGCCCCATAGTACGGCACTCGCCACCGTGCCTGCAACAATCGATTCCATACCCGTTGCGAAATGCGTCGACATTCCTCAGTAGAATACGCGAAGGTTTTACTTCACTCGCGACGAGGACTGACACTTTGCTTACCGCACGCGGTTTGTGGTGCTTGATCGTTGCCGGGGCGGTGACCCTGATCGGGCTGACGACGGCCGGCGTCGAGCACCCCATCGTTGCGATCCTCGGGATCACGTTGATCGTTTGGTATCTCGTCGAGAGGTTGTTGTTTACGCTTCGCTTCCGTTCGACGCTCGGGAAGATCGATGTCGTGCGTGAGATTTTGCAAAATGGCCGCGTCGTATCGAACGCCTGGTCGGGGATCGCCTGCACCATCCGCGTGACGGTGACGAACCGTGGCAAGGCGAGTTGGCCGCTCGCGATCGTCATGGATCGCCCGCCCGAAGCGCGTAAGATTCGCGGCGGTCGCACAGAACAAACGGTCGAATTTCGCCCGAACGAGCCGACGGTGATCGAATACGAACTCAAGTCGTCGGGGCCGGGTATCTATCGTTTTGAAGGCGTGGAAATTCGCCTTGCCGACCTCGCGGGGTTCTTTTACAAGCGGATCTTCCTGCGCTGCCCCGTCGATGTCCTGATCTTGCCGCCGCTCACCGATAGTGAAGGGAAACAGCGTGCCGACAAGCGTTTCAACGTGCTGCCACCGCCCGGTATTCATCGACTGCGAAGACCGGGGAGCGGCAGCGAACTATTGGATTTGCGCGATTACATTCCCGGCGATCCGCCGAAGATGATCGCGTGGAAAGCATCCGCGAAGAAGGACAAGCTCATTACGAAGGAACTCGAAAGCGACATTCCCGTTCGCTGCACGCTGTTCCTCGATACCTCGCAAGCGATGCGGCTCGGACCCGTCGGCGAAACGCCACTTTGCCGCCTATCGGAAGTCGCTTCGAGCATCGCGCAAGCCGCCGCCGCCAACCGCGATCTCGTCGGGTTGACGCTATTCGACGAAGAGAAATTCGACGTCTTACCCGCCGCACGAAACACCGTTCACACGATCCGGCTCCTCAGCAAACTTGCGGAAGCATCGGCCCAGCGTCCCGACCCCGGTGGGCAACAAGTGAAGCCGATGGCCCGCATCGCCTACCCGCTCGCGCAAGAATTGTACCCCGACTTATTCGACCGAAGCGTGAACTCGCAGCCGTGGGGGCTGTTTTGGAAACCGCTACTCGACACGCGCTGGGGCTGGCTCGCGTGGATTCCCGTTCTGTTCGGTATGATCGTCAACGCGCCGGGAGTGCTGGCACTCTATTACACGCTCCTCGGTCCGTTGCCGAAGTGGCTACTCAGCATCATGCCGCTTTTTTTTGAGTGGCTCAATTTTTGTGCGCGAATCGTACGACAACGCCCAAAGTCGAATTATCTCTTGCTCGACGTGCCAGTGTTTCTGTTCGCGATGCTTTTGCTATTAAATCTGCCGATTACCGTGACCGTCTTCATCTGGTTCATTCACGGCATTCGCGGCTTCTTTTCTCCGCACGCACCGATTCGACGGAAGCGCAAACAACTCGGGGCGATCTTCACGTTACTCGATGGTGGCACCCCTGCGACGGTCGAACGATACATTCACGACGATGAATTTTTCGCCGCACGGGCAGGGAGATTTCTTGCCGATCATCACGTCGAAGTTCCAGTCTCGCTTTACGACGGCAATGGTCGTTACCGCTTCCGCAGCGAATCGAAAGCGGAGGTGCTGCAAAGCGCGTTACTCGGTGCAGTGTCGCGTGCGCGCGACAACGAACTGTTCGTGATCCTCGCGGACCTCACCGAACTCGGCGACGACATCGCAGCAGTGTTGAAGGCGGTGCGGGTGGCTCGCAGTCGGCACCACCATGTGATGGTCATCGTGCCGTGGCCGAGCGATGTGCCCGTTGCGGAGCCGGGGCAAGCGGCGTCAATCGACCCAATGGAGATGCTACGGGTAGCAAAGCTCGTGCAGGTCGCGCTCGAGCGCGGGTATCAACAGCGTTACGAAAAACTCCAAAAGGAACTCGTACGAGTCGGCGCGACCGTACTGCGGGTGACGGATCGCGATCCGATCCGCGCGATTCTCGACCGACTCGATCGCGTTCGCGGTGCGAGGAGTCGCCGATGACGAATCCCAATAGTTATCAGCTGTACCTAAAAGTCCTGCTCGACGAGCGCGTTCGCGGCTACGTGATGGTGGCGGGGTGCGCGTTAATTTCGGTGTTCGTGATCCAATTGAGCACCGGTTCGCTGATGGCGGGTGGCATCCCGATGTTGATCGGCATCGTGGCGATGATGCTGCGTTGGACGGCGATGCCGGGGTTTTTCGTGGTCGCCGTAGCGTATCTGGCGGTCAATCCGTTCGGCGTACCGATGTCACGATATTCGGATGGACCTTCACGGTTATTGTCGTCGTCGTTTTCGCCGTTCGATATGCTCCTCGTCGCGGCCGTGCTCGTTTACCTCCATGCGCAGTTTCGAGTATACAGCCTTGCCCAGCAGGCGTTTCCCGATGAGCGCGTGAAGGCGGCGCGATCGAAACGAGATTCACTCGACCGTCGCCCGCCGCGACTCATTTCCGAAAACGAACTCTTAGTGATGATCCTGTTCGCGATCGGCACGACGATCGTCGGGCAATTTATCTGGCTACTTATCACACAGTTAGAAGTCGATTCCAAAGTCTTTCCGCCGATCCGACTCCGCCGATTTACACTCGATCGGATTCGACCAGACCTTTTCAATGCCGCAGTCAGTCGGTCCTTACTGTTCGCGCTAGGCTTAGGCAGTTTAGTGGGACTCGCGCGCTTCGTTTTTTGGTACTGGCAAATCCGCCAATGGAACCGCGAAGAAGCAAAGTTGCTACTTCTCGACATGGGCTGGCAGGAATCGCGCCGCGAATTTTCTCGCATCGAAACCTGGCGCGCGGCTCGCATTGTCGATCAGCGCAATCCGGGCGAGCGGTGGCGACGATTCAAGAAGACGAGCGGACGTATCTTCACGGTACTGTTCTTCGGATTCGTCGGCATCACGGTGCTGATGATAATATTCGCTTACCTGATCATTCGATAACGATATGGAGTGACCCATGACGTTCTGGTTACGCGAAGTCGCAGGCTGGTTGTTGATCGTTCTCGGCCTCGCGTCGTTCGGCGAAGCGTATCTGTTTGCATCCGCGAGGCGGGTCTTCACCGCGGGGCCGATGATCGTCATCGGCTTCGTGTTATTTCGCGGCGGCCTTCACCTCATTAAGGTGGCGACGGCGGTGCGGGCGAGCCAGGAAGCGGTGCCTGCCACGGCACAACGCACGGTGCGCCGAGTTGGGAAAGCGAGGACCAACCCCGTACAGCCGAAGCGATCCGTGATACCGGGAACGAACGGCACGCGCCAAGCGACGGAGGCCGAGTGACGTGTTACAGGATGAAGTTCGCGCGGTGATTTTCGATGCGGTCGGCACGCTGATCCACCCGACGCCATCGGTGGCCACGGTGTATGCCGACTTTGCCGCACGACATGGTGCGGAGATTTCCCTCGATACGATTCGCAGGCGATTTCCAGCCGCTTTTCGCAAACAGGAAGCGATCGATCGCGATGCGGATTGGGTGACGTCTGAAGCGCGCGAACGACAGCGTTGGCAGCAAATCGTGACCGAAACTTTGCACGAAGTACCGGACACTGAAGCCTGTTTCCGCGAACTGTACGAACATTACGCCCAGCCCGAATCGTGGGTCGTTGCCGCCGACGCGGAGGCGGTTCTCGAAGCGTTAAACCAACGAGGTTGCGCCCTCGGTATGGCTTCCAATTTGGATCGACGCTTGCAACGAGTAATTGAGGGATTTCCCGCACTCGCGCGGTTGCGGGACAATGTCATCATCAGTTCGCTCGTCGGCTATCGCAAGCCATCGGGCCGCTTTTTCGACGTCGTTCGCGAACGCCTCGGTAATCCCTCGCCACACACCATCGCGTTCGTCGGCGACGACTTCGAGAACGATTTCAAAGGGGCCACCTCCGCAGGTTTCCGTGCGATCCTTCTCGATGAATCGTCGCGTTATCCGGAAGTGCCGAGGCATATCGCGAGGCTTCGCGAACTCCTCGATTAACTCGGCTCGTCTTCGCGTTCCGGTTGCACCGTGGGAATATCCTCATCGTCATCGGCGATGGGCACCGGCACAGGCGGGTAGAGTATCGTGTTGAGCATCGCCAGGCCCGGAAAGAAATTCGGCGCACTGACGATCACGGAATAGAGCACGTCCTTCTTACCCTTCTCGAACAGGTAAAAGTAGCCGTCCTTCATGTCGTAGCCGGAGATTTTGGTGAACGGTACGACGCGATTTTTCCCCTTCGAGAACACGCCGCCGGGGACGATGATCTCGAGGCCGTCTTCCATAAATCGAACGGCATCGGTCCAACGCACGGGTCGGCCCGCATCGAACCGCTTCCGCATATGGCCGGCCATCACCCGGCTCACGTGTTCGCGGAGGTTGTCGATTTCGCCATCGGAATTTTTGACGTTGGACGAGTACCGGATCGAATCGCCTTCGGTTCCTTCACCCGGTTCAAAGTTCAGCGAGATCGCAGTACCAGTGTACGCCCCGTTGTAATAGTTTCGGACGGCGTTGTAGGTGAAGACACGCACGTCTGCGAAAGCAATCTCTTTTTCGGAGCGCGTTTTGAGGTAGCAGACGCCGTTCGTATGGCAGCGGAAGATGTTGATCCGGTTGAACCAAACGAGTAGTGCGAAGATCGGTGCTAATACCGCAACTGCAATCCCAATTAGCAGGCCCGCTTGGTCTCGTGGATTGCCACTTTCAACGATTGCAAGCACAATACCACCGATGGCGGCTAACACAAAAATCGCGAGCAAAAACACCAGAAGTCCGCGTTGCGTCGACTTGTCGCGTTCAAAAATGATCCGCCCCAGCCCCGTGGAATCCTCGACGACGGGGCCTTTCTCCGCGAGTTGTTTTGAGAGTACGCGAACGAGCACCAGTGCATTCGGCGAACCGGCGGCGATGCGGACGACGGGCTTCGGGTCGCCGCGTATCCAGATCGCCACTTTGCCATCGACGATATCGGTGGCGGTGAAGTCGCTGACGAGAAAACTGTTCGCCGCACGACCGTCGGTGCAGACCATTTCCTTGGCGTTGAGCGTCCAGCCTTTGCCTTCGATCGTGTCGCCGTTCGCCAGATTGGCCTTCGCTTCGTCGGTCAGCCGTACGAGATTGCGTTCGAGGAACTCTTCGAGCGGATCGATCTTGTTGAGCGCCACAATATACTGAAAATCGAGCGTGGCCGCGAACGATTCGGCCGCAATCACGAGGCTGCCTTTGCGTTCGACGGCATTCGGCACGCCGTTCGAGAATCGCGTTTTCGCCCATGTACCCAGATCGGAGATTTGCTCGTCGGTGAAGTCGAATTGGCCGTTCGTATCTTCGAGAAGGAAGCCTTCCTCGGTCGGCGTAATCCAGCGGCGCTTCCGGCTGATGGCGTAGCCACGTGCGAGTGCGAGCAGCCCGAAAATCAACCCGGCACCCGTCACACCGAGTGCCCATTCCGGCGAGAATGCCAACAGCGACAACCCGCCGATGATCCCAATCGCGGCACCGCCGACCGCGATACCGAATATCGCTTCCTTGTAACTCGAACCGACCGATACGCGCTCGTCCGACATAACCGTGCCTCGCAATCAGAACGAAAGATCGTGCTACTGCGAACAGTATCAGAAACCGCTCAAACCTTCACCGGTTCTTTCAAAAGTTGCGATTCGATGCCGGGCGGGCGTTCAAAAAACGTCGCGAGTTCCTCGATGCTCGCGCCGAGTTGCACGATCTTTTGCTCGCTCATATGGCCCAATCGTTTCTCGGTGGCGAGCACGATGGTCGGCACGCGTTCCGGCGGCAACTGCATCAGGCGGCAACAGGTCGCATCGACCGCGACGAGGTCGTTCCCCATGATGATCACCCCGCACGGCTTCGCCGTACCGTTGAGCGGGCCATCGCCTTCCATGCCGATAATGCCGTCGACAATCGCGAGGTGCGGCGTGTGCGTGCAGGCGATATCGACGATGCTGTTGTGAATGCCGCGCCAGTGCAATTCGTTCTTCGGCCAGCCGTAACAGATGCCCGGAAGCGTGCCGAAGAGGTTCTTCAGCGACAGCGTCGCGCCCGCCCAGTGGTGCGTCTTCAACTTCGGCAGCGACACGAACACGTCCGCATTCAGCACGGTTTGCGAAAGGTACAAGAACTCGAGACCGGTCGTCCGCCCGAGGTTCAGCATCTTCACCGGCTCGTCGTGATTGATGTCCACAAACCGGACATTGCGTTTGCGAAGTACATCGCCGAGGCCACTTTCGTTCACCAAAAACTGCACGTTCCGCCAGTGTCCCGGCCCCTCGGCCACGATCACCTCGGCTGCCCCTTCTTCCTGGAACAAGCGAATGACAGCATCGACGAATCGCGGGTCGGTGTTGATGACTTTGTCTCTGTGGTACTCGACGAGGTTCGGCTTCAGCACCACTCGCTTGCCCTTTATCGGCACGCTCTGACGGAAGCATTCGTACTGGGCTTTCAGCACGGCCAGCATCGTATCGTCGTACGCGGCACACTTGCCGATGTGGACGCCCGACTGCGCGGGGAGGGCACGGAGCGCGCTCATGCCACGGACCATGATGCCACGGAAAAACTGCCCGACGCGTTCGCCGGACGAGCGAGCTTCGGACTTCGTGACGGCGGTGTTAGCCTTGTCTGCGAACGCCGGTCCATCGCTCGGCAGCGGTACGCCATCGGACAGTTTGAACGGGTTTCGCACGTCCGCATTTAACGCAATCGCCGCAAGTGCCACCCGCAGCGGCCCCGCGCCGAGGCCCTCGCCGACGCTGGCATTCAGCTCGATTTCCAGCGATTCGCGTATGCGTGCATCGATGAGCGGTAATGCGGCTACGGTCGTTGCGTCGGTCGCATGGCACGTCAGCGCGATGCGAATCCATGCGAGGTGTTCGAGGTCGGTCGTCTGCTGAGAATGAACGCGAAGGTAGCCCTTTGCCGCTTCGATTCGCGGGTTGTCCACGATCCCCTGCAACGCGAGTAGCAGTATCGCCGTCGGACCGGGAATCGGCTCGGTCGATTTGCCGAGTACCGTGCGGTTACCGTAATTCGCACCGCCCGTTTCAAATGCCCGATCGAGCAGAAGCTGCAAACCTTCCCGCACGCGCGGGTGATTGCCCTTCCCCAAGGCACGCAACGCCAAGCACGCCCACGCGGTCGGTTCGACCCACGAAAACGTATCTTCGGACCACGGCCAACCCATCAGCCGCACGTCGATATCGACCATGTCCGCAACTTCCGGGTCGGCTTTTAACACACGCCCTTCGACCGTCAGTAACCGCTCCGCCGTTCGCGATAAATCCGTTGTGGGAACGCCGGTACTGTGCTTGGCGAACAACACCATCGACGTCGGCCAGACGGCTTGAGGCCGGCCGCGCGTGAGCCGAAAGCTGCCATCGGCTTGCGCGTGCGATTGCAGCGAACGCAGCCCGTTCGCGATACTCGCCGCATATTTTTGCGGTTCCGCCGCGAGTGCGAGAAGTGCGTAACAGGTCGGTTCCAGGTGGCCGGGTTGACCGTCGCGGTAACCCCAACCGCCATCGGGTTGCGCCAGGCCGACGAGTCGTTCGAGAAGCTTCGGCTCGTTCATCATTTCCATTCTCGGTCGCTCGGGGTCAGAATTCGTAACAGTATTTTAGGACGCGAATCGGCAACCGTGCGCGACGTTTCATCACACGGCTGCGGTTTTTGAATGGCTTCGGAGGACGACCCGTGCGAACCGTACATTTCGACTGCTTTAGTGGAATCAGTGGCGATATGGTTCTCGGTGCCGTGATTGATGCGGGCGTGGATGCGACCGCGATTCGCGCTGCGCTCGCGTCGTTGAACCTGCCGATCGAGCTGGAAATCGAGAAAGTGAAACGCTGCGGGTTCGCCGCCACGAAGGTGACTGTCCACGCCAAGGACGAAGAAGATTATCGGTTTCTGCCCGATATTGAAGCGATTCTGGCAAGGGCGGCGATCACTCCGAAACAGCGAGAACTCGCGAGCACGATCTTCCGCAAGGTCGCGCTCGCGGAATCGGTGGCTCACGGGATGCCGCTCGAACGGGTGCATTTCCACGAAGTCGGGGCACTCGATAGCATCGCGGACATCATCGGTGCGGCGGTCGGTTTGGATCTCCTCGGTGCCGACCGCTTCACTTCGTCGCCCGTGGCGGTCGGTAGTGGAACGGTGAAATGCGCCCACGGAATTATGCCCGTGCCCACGCCGGGCACCGCAGAATTGTTGAAAGGCGTGCCGATCGCGAAGTGCCCCGTGCGCGGCGAACTCGCAACGCCAACGGGCGTGGCGATCCTCACCAGCGTCGTGACGGAGTACGTCGACACGCCCACGATGACGATCGAACGCATCGGCCACGGCGCTGGGACGAAAGACCCGATCGAGCAACCGAACCTGTTGCGATTGCTGGTGGGACAGTCCGGAAGCCAAGCAGAGACGGTGACAGTTCTCGAAACGAACCTCGACGATTGCCCCGGTGAAATCATCGGCTACGCCATCGAACAACTGTTTACTGCCGGTGCACTCGATGTGTTCGCGCTGCCGATCCAGATGAAGAAACAGCGGCCCGGCGTGTTGCTGACAGTGATCTGTCACGAAAGCCAACGTAACGATCTCGAAACGATCCTGTTCGAGGAAACCGGCAGTTTCGGCATCCGCCGCACGAAGGCCGAGCGTTCGACGTTGCAACGCGAAACCATCGCCATCATTACCGAATGGGGCACAGTCAAAGCCAAACGCGGCTGGCGCGACGGCTTCACGATCATCGTGCCCGAATACGAGGAATGCGCTCGCATCGCGAGAGAAACCAACCTGCCGTTACGCACGATTTACGCTGCGATTCAGAGCAGATCGTCGAAAATCCAATAACGATCCATCACTGGGGCCGAAACACCAAACCATCGTGGCTCATGTCGTAATCGACCTGCACAGTCATGCCGTCGCGGATGTCGCCTTTTAGCAGCGACTTGCCGAGTGCGGTTTCGAGTTCTTTTTGCAGAACGCGCTTCAGTGGCCGCGCACCGTAGGCGGGGTCGTAACCGAGTTTCACGAGGTACGATTTCGCCTCGTCGGAGATGGTGAGTACGATCTTGCGATCGCGGAGCCGCTCACGAAGGTGTTCGAGTTGAATGTCGATGATCTTCGCGAGGTTTGCTTCGGTGAGCGTGTGAAAAACGATGATGTCGTCGATGCGGTTGAGGAACTCGGGACGGAACGCTTTCCGGAGTTCGTCGAGTACCGCTTGCTTCATGCGGTCGTAAATTTCGCCGATGTGCGTGCCCTTAAATTGCAAGATTTTCTGGCTGCCGACGTTCGACGTCATGATGATGATCGTGTTTTTGAAATTGACCGTGCGCCCCTGACTATCGGTGAGGCGTCCATCGTCGAGGACTTGTAACAGCACGTTGAAAACATCGGGGTGGGCTTTCTCGATTTCATCGAACAAAATCACGCTATACGGTCGGCGTCGTACCGCTTCGGTGAGTTGCCCGCCTTCGTCGTGGCCGATGTAACCGGGCGGCGCGCCGAGTAAACGCGACACCGTGTGGCGTTCCTGGTACTCGCTCATGTCGATGCGGATCATCGCGCGATCGTCGTCGAACAGGAAAGCCGCGAGGGCACGGGCGAGTTCGGTTTTGCCGACCCCGGTGGGGCCGAGAAAAATGAAACTACCGATGGGACGGTTCGGATCGTTCAATCCGGATCGCGCCCGAACGACCGCTTCGCTGATTGCGGTCACCGCTTCTTCTTGCCCCACGACGCGGCGATGCAATTCATCTTCGAGATGCAAAAGTTTCTCGGTTTCGCCTTCCATCAACTTCGTCACGGGTACGCCGGTCCAGCGACTGACGACGGCGGCGATGTCGGCTTCGCCGACTTCTTCCTTGATGAGGCGGTTCGTCGATTTCTGCTGGGAAAGCCGTTCTTCTTCGATTTTCAATTGCTTTTCGAGGTCGGGAAGCGTGCCGAACTTCAGCTCGGCGGCCTTGCTGTAATCGGACTCGCGCTCGTAGCGTTCGAGTAACTGCTTAGCCGTCTCGATCTGCGTTCGCAGCGACTTCAAACCCTCGACGGCTTTCTTCTCGCTCTGCCATTGCGCGGAGAATGCATCCGACTGCGTCTTGAGGTTCGCGAGTTCCTTTTCGAGTTTCGCCAACCGATCTTGCGAGCCGGTGTCGTTCTCTTTCTTGAGCGCCTCGCGTTCGATTTCGAGTTGGCGAACGCGACGGGAAATCTCGTCCAGTTCGGTGGGCAGCGAGTCGATCTCGGTGCGAATCTTGGCGGCGGCTTCGTCCATCAAGTCGATCGCTTTATCAGGCAAGAAGCGGTCCGCGATGTATCGGTTCGATAGCACCGCCGCTGCGACCAGTGCGGCGTCCTTGATGCGGACCCCGTGGTGTGCTTGATAGCGATCCTTCAGGCCGCGCAAGATCGAAATCGTATCTTCGACCGACGGTTGATCGACGAACACCGGTTGAAAGCGTCGCTCAAGTGCCGCGTCCTTCTCGATGTGCGTGCGATATTCGTCGAGCGTCGTCGCCCCGATGCAGTGCAACTCGCCGCGTGCGAGCATTGGCTTCAGGATGTTCCCTGCATCCATCGCGCCTTCCGCCTTTCCCGCCCCGACGACGGTATGAAGCTCGTCGATGAACAGAATCATCTCGCCTTCGGAATCGGTGACTTCCTTCAGCACCGCCTTGAGGCGTTCCTCGAACTCGCCGCGATACTTCGCACCGGCGATGAGCGCACCCATATCGAGCGAGCAAATCCGCTTGTTTTTGAGTCCTTCGGGAACGTCGCCGCGATAAATTCGCAGTGCCAGTCCTTCGACGATGGCGGTTTTGCCGACGCCGGGTTCGCCGATGAGTACGGGGTTATTTTTCGTACGCCGACTGAGCACTTGGATGACGCGGCGAATTTCCTCGTCTCGGCCGATCACAGGGTCGAGCTTGCCTTTGGCGGCCATCTGCGTCAAATCGCGACCGTACTTTTCGAGTGCCTGGTACGTCTCTTCGGGGTTCTGCGTCGTGACTCGTTGACTGCCACGAACTTCCTTCAGCACGGTCTCGAGCCGCTTCTTCGTGAGGCCCGCTTCCCGCAGCATCATCCCCGATGCGCCTTTATCGTCGACCATCGCCAGCAGCAAATGCTCGACGGAAACGTACTCGTCCTTCAAGCGTTTCGCTTCGTCCTCGGCATCGGCAATCAGCTTGTTGAACCGCCCGCTGCCGTACTGGTTTTCGGGCGTCCCCGATGCCGATGTGACGCTCGGCAGTTTCTCAAGATCGCGGTGCAACTTGCCGGCAAGCGATTCCGGTGACACGCCTGCTTTGTTCAAGATCGCCGACGTCAGCCCGCGATCTTGTTCGATTAGTGCCAACAACAGGTGTTCGAGGTCGATCTGCTGGTGGTTGAGCTTCGCGGCCGTCTTCTGCGCATTCGCCAAGGCTTCGCGGGCTTTTTCGGTGAAACGATTCGCGTCCATGGGCGTACTTCTTCGATGTGGAGTGAGGGTTTCGATTTAACCAGTGCAAATGGCGTACCCACATTATACCGAGCTTGAAAAGTGCGAGAAAACAACGGTTGACAGGCATTCGCAACCCGAGCTTCCCAATCGACATCTGCCAATTCGGCACCGCGAAGGTTTGAAGTGGGCGAAATTTTTGCGGCTTCACTGTCCGGTGAAGCGTCGTAATATATCTACAGGAATCGTTGAATGCACACGCACAGCCTCGCGGAAAGAAGCAATGTCCAAACACATGGAACGTGATCTCGAACGGCTGCAAAAGCTCGTTCTGAAAATGGCGGGCCTCGTCGAGGAGGCGGTGTTTCACGCTGCACAATCACTTCAAGACCACGATATCGACATGGCCGAACGGGTGATCGATGGCGATAACCTGATCGATCAACTCGAAAACGAAGTCCTCGAAGAGTGCCTGAAAATTCTGGCACTCCACCAGCCGGTGGCCGTCGATTTACGGCGGATTAGTGCGGTGATCTTGATCTCGACCGACCTCGAACGCATGGGCGATCTCGCGTATGCGATTGCCGAACGAGCGTTGATTTTGTCGCACCCGCCGTTCGCAAACATTCCCAATCGCTTGAAGCCGATGACCGAGCGGACGATCGACATGGTTCGCCGCAGCCTCGATGCTTTCGTGCATTCTAATGTGTCGGTGGCGCGATCGGTGATATTGCTCGACGATGAGGTCGATGCCCACAACGCCGCCATCATTCGCGAACTGATCGACGAGATGAAAACCTCGCCCGATAAGATCGAAGCGGCATTGTCGATGTTCTCGGCGGTTCGGCACGTCGAACGGATCGCCGATCACGCCACGAACATCGCCGAGGATGTCATATACCTCGTCGATGGGGAAATCGTGCGGCACCACCACGAAGCGATTCGACAAGGCTAATACGAAGGTGCTGCGGCTTTCTCGGCGGCACGGAACGCACGCATGAGGTTGCCGCCGAGGATCTTCTTGATGTCGGCGGCTTTGTAACCGCGATTGAGCAATTCCTGCGTGATGTTCGGGTAGCACGACACATCTTCCAACTGTGCCGGCAATCGCGAGATGCCATCGTAATCCGAGCCGAGACCGACGTGATCGATGCCGGCTACCTGCACGATACGATCGATGTGATCGACGAGCGTGTGGATCGTACCGGCGGGGTAGTCGTTGTCTTTCTGCCACTCGCGCATCGCTTCCTGATACTTGACATCATCGTCGGGGAACTTCTTTTTCAGTTCGCGGCCCACGTCGAACATCTTCCGCATCGCCCGCGCGCCTTCGGGGACGATGAACCCCGAATAGAAATTGACCATGACTACGCCACCGTTGGGCTTCAGGAGTGTCAGCACATCATCGGGGACGTTTCGCGGGTGGTCGGCGACGGCGCGAGCGGACGAATGCGAGAAGATCACGGGTGCTTTCGCGACCTTCAAAACCGCCTTCATGCAGTCCGGGGAGACGTGCGAGAGATCGACGAGCATCCCCATCGCGTTCATTTCCCCGACGATCGTCTCGCCGAATTTCGACAGCCCGCCGCACTTCGGCATATCGGTGGCCGAGTCGGCCCAAGCGAGCGATTCCGAGTGCGTGAGCGTCATATACCGCACGCCGAGCCGATGGTAGTTTCGCAAAATTTCGAGCGAGCCATCGATCGAGTGGCCGCCCTCGATGCCGATGAGCGACGCGATCTTTCCCGACTTGTGAATGCGTTCGATGTCGCTGGTGTTCAACGCCAGTTTGAAGTCGTTCGGGTATTGCTTCACCATTCGGTGAATCACGTCGATCTGCTCGAGCGTCGTCTTCACGGCGGTACCATTTTTCGCAGTGTCGACCGGCACCCACGCCGACCAAAACTGCGCCCCGACGCCCCCCTTTCGCAGTCGCGGAATGTCCGTGTGCAACGCCTTTTGCGGCTTCAACAGGTCGATCGTGCGAAACGACGCCCCTGCGTCTTTCTTCCTCAATTCCCAGGGAAGATCGTTATGACCATCGATCACGAGCGACTCGGCATGAATGCGTAGCGCTTCTTCGGTAACGACGACCGGCTTCCGGTTCGGGGCTGGTTCCGCAGCCGCGATTGGTGAAACGAACGCCACGAACACGAACCACGCAAACGCACGCATATGACCTCCAGAATGAGCCGAGTAACTGGGCAATCGCCCGTATCGTCGTTGTACAAAAATGCGATTGACGCGGACGGCACTGATGCTATTAGCAGTGGCTCTCGCTCGGCGATGTTTTGGGGGAGTCGGGGCATGGATGCTGGCAATCCGTCGATTTCGTTTCGTAAAGTGCTGAAGTACTTCCTCGCCGGTTACGTGGCATTCGTCGCCGTCTCGATGGCGATCAACAGCACCGATGCGAACGAAAAAACGAAGAGCGACACCGTTGCAGACGCGAAGAAAGCCGAACGCAAGCGATTGTTGCCGCAAGGCGATGGCACGCAAGACGAGCGGAACCCCGTGTATTCAACCGACCCCGCCGATCCGTTTCCGATGCCACCCGAGTTGGCCAACGTCAAGCTCATGGAGCAGACCGCCGGCCAGGCGATGGCGAAGAGCAGCGGTTGCATCGCCTGCCACCAGAACGCGCACGACCCGCACTACAAAGACACGATCCAACTCGGGTGTACCGATTGCCACGGCGGCGACGCCAACGCGACGAGCATCGAAAAAGCCCACGTACGGGCACGTTTGCCGCAGTTCTGGCCGACGTCGGCGAACCCCGTGCGTTCGTACACGTTGCTCAACCACGAGTCGCCCGATTACATTCGCTTCGTGAACCCCGGCGACTTCCGCGTGGCACACATCGGTTGCGGGACATCGGGCTGTCACCCGAAAGAAGTGCAAACGAACCGCAAGCAGATTATGTCCACGGGATGCATGTTGTGGGGGGCGGCCCTTTACAACAACGGTGCGGTGCCGTTCAAAGCGGCGCGGTACGGCGAAGCCTATTCGATGAACGGCGCACCGCTGCGAATCGTCAGCAATCCGATGCCCACCGAAGAAGAGATGGCCAAGAAGGGCGTGGTGCCATTCCTCGATCCGCTACCGCGTTTCGAGATGAGCCAACCGGGTAACATCCTGCGGATTTTCGAGCCAGGTGGGCGTTTCAAAACCGAAGTCGGCGTTCCCGAACTCAAGGAAGAACCGGGTCGCCCGCGGACCCGCCTCAGCGAGCGCGGCATCGGCACGCAGAACCGCACCGACCCCGTTTTCGTCAGCCTCAGCAAGACGCGACTCTTCGACCCCACGCTGAATTTCCTCGGCACGAACGATCACCCCGGCGACTATCGTTCGAGCGGTTGCTCGGCGTGTCACCTCGTCTATGCAAACGATCGTTCGCCAGTGCATTCGGGGCCATACGCCAAGTACGGTAACCGCGGCCTCAGCGCGAGTACCGATCCGACGATTCCCAAAAACGAGCCGGGCCACCCGATCGAGCACCGCTTTACGAACGCGATCCCGACGAGCCAGTGCATGGTCTGCCACGTTCACCCCGGCACGACCGTCATGAATAGTTACATCGGTTACCAGTGGTGGGATGAAGAATCCGAAGCACACCGGTTGTACCCCGAGAAACAGAAGAACCCGTCGCCCGAGCAAATGATCCGCTCGATGATGCTCAACCCGAACGAGTCGTCCGCGAAGAGCAATCTCACCGATCCCGCCTTTTTGAACGACATTACCGATCTGAATTCGCAAATGACGAAGGCGCAGTTCGGCGACTTCCACAGCCACGGCTGGGTGTTTCGCGCGGTGTACAAGAAGGATCGCAAGGGGATGTTACGCGATCACTTCGGCGAACAAGTCGGGCCGCCGACGCCCGAGATGCTGATGGCATCGACGGCCTTCGCAACGAAGATGAAGGAGTTCCACAAGAAGCCGCACGACACAGCGAAGGCGTCGAACACCGCCGAACGAGAGTTCGACAAATGTCGATCCGGGCAGCCCGTTCACCTGATGGACATCCACATGGAAAAGGGGATGCACTGCGTCGATTGCCACTTCGTTCAAGACATGCACGGCAACAATCGGTTGCAGATGGAAGTGCGAGCGGCGACGGAAATCAGTTGCATCGACTGTCACGGTACCGCATCCGAATACACGACGCTCCGCACCTCCGGACCGGCGCACTACACATCGTCCGAAGATGGCAGCGGGCGGAACCTCGCGGCACTCAAGACATCGTTCGGCAAGCGACGCTTCGAGGTCGAAGACCTCGGCAACGGCAAGAAACGCTACTTTCAGAATTCGATGGTCGAAAAGGGCGTACGCTGGGAGATGGTCCAGACACGCGACACGATCGACGACAAGCACCCGCGCTACAACGCGAAATCGGCACTCGCGAAAACCGTCCGTGTGACCGATGGCAAAATGGTCTACGGCGACATGCCCGAAGGTGGCGACAAATGCGTTGCGCACTCGAACACCAACATGAGCTGCATCGCGTGCCACAGTGCGTGGAATCCGAGTTGTTTCGGGTGCCATTTGCCGCAACGCGCGAATATGAAGATGCCGAACCTGCACGCCGACGGCAACGTGAACCGGAACTATACGTCGTACAATTTTCAGACGTTGCGCGACGATGTGTACATGCTGGCCCGCGATGGCGATGCAACGGGCAACCGCGTCAACCCGGCACGCTCGTCGTGTGCCATTCACGTGGGAAGTTACAACGGCAACCGCGAGAATATCTACGTCCAGCAGCAAACGATTTCCGGCGATGGCTACGGCGGCACGGCCTTCAGTACGAACGTGCCGCACACCGTTCGCGGTCGCGGTTGGCGCGAAACGAAACAATGCACCGATTGCCACGTCTCGCAGGCGAACGACAACAACGCGATCATGGCGCAACTGCTGATGCACGGCACGAACTACCTGAATTTCATCGGTAAGTTCGCGTGGGTGGCGGCCGGGGAAGAAGGCATCTTCGCCGTGACCGTGACTGAGCAACAGGAGCCGCAAGCCGTCATCGGCAGCGAGCTACACCGAACCGCGTTCCCGGATAGTTACTCGAAGCACGTCATCGGTGGCAACGTGCTGAAACAGGCGTTCGAGCACCCTGGCCGCGATATTTCTTTCGGCCTGACGAAGCCGTTCAAAACGAGTGAAGTGCTTCAGGTACAGGCCCGCGGCGAGTATCTGTATGCGGCGTGCGGCGAACATGGCATGCGGGTATTCGACATTGCATTCATCGACAACAAGGCGTTCGCCGAGCGGATTACCACGGCTCCCGTGTCGCCGCTCGGGCAGAAGTTTTACGTCGAAACGAAGAACGCGCAGTACGTCGCTACGCCGACGACGGTGGCCGTCGACCCGACGCGGAAAATGAACCCGGCGAACAAGGAACAACCCGTTCACTCGATCTTCGCGTACCTCTACGTTGCCGACAAAGAAGAAGGCTTGATTCTGATCGGGGCGGGCACCACGATCGACGGCAACCCGATCAATAACTTCCTGAAACGCGCACTCACATTCAACCCCGATGGCTTGCTGAAGGGGGCGTGCTTCGTGCAGATCGTCGGCCACTACGCGCACGTCTGTTGCGATGCGGGCCTCGTCGTTCTCGACATGGATACCCCACTCAAACCGACGGTGACCGCTGTCATCGGCGAGCCGTTCATCAAGAAGCCGAAGAGCGTGCAAGTGCAGTTCCGCTATGCGTACGTCGTCGATGAAGAAGGCATCAAGATTCTCGACACGTCTGATTATGCGAAGCCAGTGTCGAAAGCGTTGATCCGCCTGCCCGAGTGTCACGCCGTGTACCTGGCCCGCACCTATGCCTACGTTGCCGCCGGATCGCGGGGTCTCGTGATTCTGGACATCACGAATCCGGAAGCGCCGAAGCTCGATCAGGTCTTTAACGCGGGTGGGGCGATGAATGATGTGCGCGATGTGAAACTCGGCATCACGTACACCAGCGAGTTCGCGTATGTGGCCGACGGCAAGAACGGGTTGCGGGTCGTGCAACTCACGTCGCCCGATACGCCGGGCAACGAAGGCTTCAGCCCACGACCGACACCGAAACTGGTGGCGACGTACAAAATCCCGCACCACGGCAAGGTTCTCGGCATCGGCAAAGGTCTCGACCGCGACCGTGCTGTCGACGAGAGCGGCCACCAGATCGGCGTGTTCGGCCGCGTCGGTGCAAGGCCATTCAATGCTGTGGAGCAAATGAAAATGTACCTGCGCGATGGCAAAGTCTGGAAGGTGTCCGACGACCCCAAAGACCCGATCTACCACGAACAACGCAAGCCGAAGTAAGAGCCGATTTCACTGCTTCAATTCGCACTCGGTGCCGCCGGATCTTCGCTCACAATCGGTTTGCTCGCGTCGATGAACATCCACGCGATCACGCCGAGGAAATAGACAGCACTGTAGAGCACGAAGCAGTAGATCATCCAATCGGAAGTGCCGTTTCCCTTGTAAGTGTCTTCGATCTGTCCCGTGACGAGGATTCCCGTAACCGCACCGAAGAGATTGCCGACCATGTTCATCGTTCCGGAAACGGTGGCGGCGTAACTTTGGCCGATGTCCTGGCAGGTCGCCCACGCGGGAGCCATAATCAAGTCGTTCATGAATCCCATTAAAATGATAAAGAACGCGAACAGCCAGAGGTTCGAGGGATCATGCCACGTCACCCCGGCGGCTGCGAGGTAGCACAGCCCCGCGCCGCTGTAGCCGACCATGCCGAGTAACCGACGGCCCCATTTTCGGTCGCCCGTTCGGCGTATATACGCATCCGACAGAATACCGCCGAGTAAGCAGCCGAGCATACCGACCAGTAACGGCATGCCGCTAAGTAGTGCCAACAGGATTTTGCCCCCGTCAGTCGCATTCCACTCCTTAAACCCTGCCTTGAGTGCGCCGGGCAAATTGTACATCATGAAGTACCAACAAAAGTTGGTCACGATGTACATGAGGCAGACGGCCCAAAGGTTGCGCGAGGTGAAAATCACCTTCCACGGGATCGATTTCGGCGTGCTCGAAATGGCATAGCGGCCGCGTTCGATCATCTCGAGTTCGACGGCGTTCACCGCAGGGTGTTCGCTCGGCTTGTTGCGGAAGAACAGGAAGAACGCGATGCACCAGAGCACCGCCACCCCTGCAAATAACCACATCGCTTCCCGCCACGAAAAGCCGCCGATTTCGACAAGCAGCACCCACAACAATGGCGTCAGCCCACCCATAAAGCGTGCGGACATCCAGACGATCGACTTCGCGAAACCGCGATCCCCGACGGGAAACCAGTTGTAGAGTGCCTTGGAGATATTCGGGAACGCCCCCGCCTCGCCGACGCCGAAGAGAAACTGAATCAGCATCAGCCCGTAGAAGCCGACGTAAATGCCGCTGAAGGGCAGCGTGGTAGCCGTGAACCCGGTCAGCGCCACGAATGCCGACCACCATACGACGACGCGGAGTAACGTCGAGCGCGGCCCGCGCGTATCGCCGAGCCAACCCGATGGGATTTCGAACAAGGCATACGCCAGTTGGAACGCCAATAGCACGTAGTAGAACTTCGACTCGGATACTCCGAGGTCGGACATGATTATTTTTTTCGCGCTACCGTTCGCCGCACGATCCATGTAGGTAATCATGGCGAGCAAGCAGAGCAGAAATAGCATCGCATAGCGAACGCGGGTCGGTTTGAGACTCGCGTTCGCTGGGGGAGAGGTGGTGTCGTTCATGGGCGTCCGGCAGAGGGTGGGGAGGTCGAAACGGGCAGGTGCTTACTTCTTCAAAATCTGGAGTTCGACTTTGCGAAACTCGCACGGGTGGCTCTCGGCTTGCAGCGAGATGTAGCCCTCCTCGATCAGTAACTTGCCGTCCTTAATGAGCTTCTTGGCGTCGGCGTCTTTCGGGTCGTACTGCGGTTGTTCGTATTCCATGACGACGTCGCCGCCGATGATGTGCTTGACGGTTCCGCTACCGTTGACTTCGATTTCGATCGTCACCCACTGGTCGCCGTGATACGTCTTCGAGGTACTGTTGTTGCAGTGTTGCGTGATGAGCTTTTCCTTCATGACGATGTTCGTACCCGGCGTACAGACGCTTCCCGTCGGTCGCGGGTCTTTGCCGTTGCCGCCGAGGAACTGCGCCTCGATCGACACGGGGAATTCCTGATCCTTGCCCATCGATTCGGGCGACTGACAGTGCAGCATCACTCCGCTGTTGCGGAACGCCCAACCCGGCCCGCCCTTCGCTTGATCGCCGACGAAGCGATACTCGATCCGCAGTTTGTAGTGCGAGAGTTTGTCCTTGTAGAACAAGTGCCCGAACTTGTCGTCGAATTTCGCGTATTTGTCGTAGGAAACCTTGATGACGCCGTCTTCGACGCGGAAGGTGTCCGCGTGGTTGTCGCCGTATTCGTAGCCGCGAATCTTCGGCTTCCAGCCGTCGAGATTCTTGCCGTTGAAGATCGGCACCCACGCCTCTTTCTTCGGTTCCTCGGCTCGCACCGAGAGGTTCGGTAGAATCAGAAACGGCAGAATCAGCACCGCGAGGCAGAGCAATCGGAGCATCGGTCTAGTCCTTGAATGCAAGTGTAATCGGGAGAGTTTACTTCTTCGCGACAGTGCGATTGTCGAAATACCGTTTCAAGTCCGTCGCTTCGAGTGCGACCGGCGCGCCGACTTTCGGAATGTCCACGTTGGCCGCCCAGAGGATACCGTTGGTGAGGTAGCGACGGTAGCCTTCATGTTGCAGGCTTTCGTGCAAGTGACAACCCGTGAACGCAAAGCCACGATTGTGCGTGCCCTCGTAGGCCCACGAAACGACGGTATCGGCGTCGGTTAGTTTCATCGTCGATTTCAGCGGTTGCGTTTTCACGAGTGGCGTCACGCCTTTCATACCTTCGGCGAAACGCAGTTTGAACAACCAGCCGTCGTCGATTTTGAACGGCGCGACTCCCTGGCAGATTGCGTGATCGGGGAACGTCTTGAACTCGGCCACCCAGTGGGCCCGTTGCGAGAAACCTTTCTCCCAACACGCACCCGACCAACCGCGTACTCGCTCGCCGAAATCGTTGGGGTAGTCGATCGCAGAGTGTAGCGAGACAATTCCGACGCCTTGTTCTGCCATCTTGGCGAGTTGCTCGAACCGGTCGGCTTTCAGTGCCGTGTGTACGTCGCCGCCTTCGAGGAACATAACGACGGCTTTCGCCCCCTTCAGCGTCTCCGGTTTCTTCGGCCAACCATCGCGAACGATCACAGGGGCCACGCCCGGCGTCTGCTTCAGCAGCTTCGCGAGTATCGCTACTCCCGCGAAATATTCGTGTTCGCCGGTCTTCAGTTTCGGGCTGCCGTTACCGGCAATCAACACGATCTTGATCGCCTTCGGGTCGCTCGGTTGTTCTTCAATCGGCACCGCCGATTGATCGAACGGGTCTTCGGCTGAGTAAACTGGCCCCGCGAAAAGTAGCATCAATACGAGCGTGATTCGGACCATGAAAGTGTTTCCTCGTATTCGGTAACGAACTCTCCGCAGATTCTAGCCTATGCGATTGCCCAGAATGCAACGCAAATCGCCGCGAGAATCATCATGATGAGCCAAAAATACGAACGCTCGGTTCGTGGGGCATCTTCCGCCGACTGATAGTTTCCGCAACGCGGACATTGCTCGGATTCTTCGGCAATCTCCGCGCGACAATACTTGCAAGGCACCGTTTGCCATTCGTCGTCGTGATAGACGCCATCGGGCAGTTCATCATCGAAATCGCGCATGATGCCTCTTCACTGAGCAGAACCGCTGTTTGCATTGTTCGATGGTGACAACGTATTCGCGGATTCGGCAAGTGGGAGTGTGGGAGTCGGTTCGGCTAACGTCGCGTTGCACTCGTTGCCGGTTGATGTTATTGGCCGCCGCTATGATTGTTACCGGAACGAGGATCGGACCGATGCGGAGCGCGATCGTATACATCTGCGCGGGCACGGTCGCGATCCTGTTTAGTCACGTCGCATTGTCGCAATCACCGCCAATCGCCACGGCTACTTCGGTTCTGCTCGGCTCCGAAGTTCCTTCGATTGAAGACGGCGAAAAGACTTATCCCATCACGCTGACGGTCGCGTTGCAGCTTGCAAATGCAAGGCCACTCGATGTCGCAATGGCGGCTCGGCAGGTCGATCTAGCCGCGAAGCAGTACGGACGGGCCCGCCTATTGTGGGTACCGAACCTCGTGGTTGGCACCGATTATTTTCGGCACGAAGGCGGTCAACAAAACTTTGCAGGCGACATCCTGCGTTCGAGTCGCGGCTCGGCGGCATTCGGCCTAGGCCCGAACGTCGTATTTTCCACCGGAGATGCGATCTACGCACCCCTGGCTGCACGCCAAGATTTGTTCGCTCGGACGGCATTTCGCCAAGCGATCACCAACGACACGATGCTCGCCGTCGCCGAGGCGTACTTCACCGTCCAACAAGCCCGTGCCGAACTCGTTGGGGCCGAATTCGCACGAAACCAAGCCGAAGTCGTTACGAAGAAAACGATTGCCCTCGCCGAGGGACTGGCTCCGCCACTCGAAGCGAGCCGCGCGAAAGTCGAATTGGCGCGACGCAAACAAGCCGTCACGATCGCACGCGAACGCTGGCGTATCGGCAGTGCGGAACTCGGGCGGTTACTGCGGCTCGATCCGACGACGATCATCGAACCGACCGAGTCGCCGTTCCTGTCGATCACGCTCATCGGCGAAGGCCAAACGCTCGATCAATTGATCCCGATTGCACTCACGAATCGCCCCGAACTCAGTGGGCATCAGGCGCTCATTCTCGCCACGCTCGCCAGATTGAAGCAGGAAAAACTTCGGCCCCTGATGCCGAGCTTGGCACTGCGTAGCACATCGACGAACCCGAGCGGTTCGATCGCGTTCGGCGGCTTCGGTGGCGGGCCGAACGACCGCATGGGGAACTTCGGAACGCGGTTCGATCTCGATGTGCAACTGCTTTGGGAATTTTCGGCACTCGGGCTAGGCAACCGCGTGCGAGTCGGCGAACGTAAGGTCGAAAATCAATTGGCCACGCTCGAACTATTTCGCACGCAAGATCGCATCGCCGCCGAAGTGGCAATCGCGTTCGCACAATGGAAATCGGCATCGGAACGGTTGCGAGAAGCAGAACCGGCCGTGCAAGAATCGGTCGAACTCGTGTCGAAAGCCATTGCGGGGATGGGGCAAACTCGTCGCGTCGGCGAGTTCCTGACGCTCGTCGTGCGGCCTCTGGAAGTGATCGCCGCCGTGCAGGCGCTGGCACAGGCTAATACGGATTACGCGGTGACGATCGGCGATTACAACCGGGCACAATTTCGACTCTATCGCGCACTCGGCCACCCGGCTTCGGCAGTCGCAAACGCACCGCTCAACGTGGCTCATTAACGCTTACGCCGAGACAACTTGGACATCGGGTTGAGGGCGACGCGCTCTGCTGCGAAAGCTGCGCGTAGCGGCGAATTTCGGAATGCGTGGATTAGTTCCACTCTCTACGAGCCGTTCGCTCGCATCGCGCGTTTCATGAAGTCGCAAAGGGCGGTTTCTGGCATCCAGGTCGCACATGCGGGGCGCACGAGTGTTAATCGCCGCTCGCCAACCAACTCACCGACAATTTCGGCGTACCACGTTGCCGTGAAACTGGGAGTCGAGAAAGCACCAGAGATTCTACCCGTACAATACGCTCGTGCCTTAAAACGATAGTAAATGGCCTCGTTGCGGTTTCTCGATTTCAGGCGATAGGGTCGATTTTTTGGTTGATCTTTTCTTGTGGAGCGGATTACCGTAGAGTTTGGGACAACCCCGTTCGAGGCATCGTAAGGATTTGACATGGCTACCCCCTCGGCGAACGACTTGACCCGTCAGCAACTCGACGAACTCGATTCGCTTTTGCAGCGAATGCTCTCGTCGCCTAGCTCGACGCCTCACACTCGCCCTGCCCCGGCTCCACTACCCCCGAGCCCGTTGCCACAGCCGCCGGAGTTTCTGGCTCCGAGTTGGCGAATGGATCGGCCCGCCGATGAACCATCCGTACGTTCGCCGCACATGATGCACGATGCCGAAGCCCTGTTATTAGTGGAACAACCGAGCGTTAAGGCGGACCGAATCGGGACGTCGTACGGTACCGACAGCCCGATGCCGCAGGCATACGCACCGCTGCCGACACTGGCCGTGCCGTTTGTGCCGATGGAAGTGCCAGACACGTCGTTCGCGGGTAGCACGTACACGCTGCCTGGCAGTCCCTCGCGGTTACCGGAGTTCGACCGAATCGATCTGACGGAGTTGAAAGCACCAGAACCGGTCGTGCTGTTGCATTCGTCGGGAACATTGCCAAGCGAGCCGATCGTATCTAAGCCGAAACTCGCGAAGGTGCCATTGTTGTTGTGGCCGCTGTTCGCGTGCAATTGGGTCATCGAGCGGGCTCTGCGACAATTCGACGCGCCGATCGCTCATGCATTGCAACCGAAGTACAAGCAGGTACTCGGCACGCTCGGGATCCTCATGTTGATCGTCGCCGGGATTTTGGCGGCACGCGGGTTGGGCGTCAATCTCAAGGTCAAGTGATACCGAGTAAACGCTGATACAGCCGTTCGTACTCGCCCGCACTGCGAATCCACGACCAATCTTGCTGCATGGCCGAACGGATCACCTTCTGGAACTCCTTCGGCCGGTCGCGATACAAGCCGACTGCTTGTTTGACTGTTTCGTAAAGCGCACTTCCGGTGTACGCCACGAAACTAAAGCCCGTCGCAGTGCCTTTCAAAAGCGTTTCTTGCGTCGTTCCGACGACACTATCGGCCAGGCCGCCCGTGGCCCGCACGACGGGTGGCGTGCCGTATTTCATCGAGTACAGCTGGTTTAAGCCACTCGGTTCGTAACGGCTCGGCATCAGGAACAAGTCCGAACCGGCTTCGATCAGGTGCGCCAGGGATTCGTCGTAGCCGAGGTGAACGCTGACGTGTTGCGGGTGTTTCGACTGGAATTCGTTGAGTTGCTGATGGTACTCGCGGTCGCCTTCGCCGAGGAACACCATCTGGCAACCGAGGTCGAGGAACCCCGGTGCGGCACTCATCACGAGATCGACGCCCTTCTGCCCCACGAGCCGGGCGACCATCCCGAGTATCGGCTTCGCGGCATCGACGGGCAGACGGAAACGCCGTTGGAGTTCGGTTTTGTTGATCGCCTTCCCTTGCGGGAACGTCTCCGAATTGTACTTCTGCGGCAGTAACGTATCGGTTTCGGGGTTCCACTCGTCGTAATCGACGCCGTTCATGATGCCCGAGAGTTTGCCGCGAGATTGTTGGAGTAACCCCTCGAAGCCACACCCGTACTCGGCAGTCTGAATCTCGCGCGAATAGGTTGGGCTGACGGTGTTGATCGCGTCGGCGAACGCGATGCCCGCCTTCATAAAGTTCAAATGCCCGTGAAATTCGAGCTGTTTGTGGTTGAACAACCAACCGGGTAAGTTCGTCAGTCGCATGACGTTCCGGTCGAACATCCCCTGGTAGGCGATGTTGTGAATCGTGAACACGGATCGCGTGCGTGCGAATCCGGGACGTTCGCGATACATCTCGGAAAGGTACGCGGGAACGAGGCCACACTGCCAGTCGTTCGCATGGATAATGTCCGGCGCGAAGCCGATGGCGGACGCAACTTCGAGTATCGCACGGCTAAAGAACGTGAACCGCTCGGCGTTGTCGGGGTAGTCCGCTTTGTAACCGCCCGGCATCGATTGTTGATACAGGCCGAAACCGCACGATGGATCGTCGCGGTCGAAATAGCCACCGTGATCGATGAAGTAAATCGGCACGTCCGAGTTCGGCAACGTCGAACGAAACAGCTTGCAGGCTAACGTGCGGTCGCCGACGATGACCGGAACGACCGTCGGCGTTTGCACGACGGGGATTTTGCCGAGGCGAACGCTGCGGTGGTACGGCATCACCACGATGACATCGTTCCCGCGTTTCCGCAACGCTCGGGGCAGTGCCGCAGCCACGTCCGCCAATCCGCCGGTTTTCGCGAACCCCACGACTTCCGATGCCGCAACAATGACCCGCAGCGCCACAGGTAATCCTCCGAACACTATTTCAGCAGTTTCGTGACACTCATCGACTTCGCAATGCGATCCAGATCCTCGGTCAACTCGTCCGCATCGGTTCGCAGTATGCGGGTCGCAATCGTCACGCCGCCTTCGGACTGCGTCACGACCGAATAATCCATCCGCACTTTTTGGCCGTCGAGATCCGCATCGAGTGCGAAACGATCGACGGTGGGTTTGTCTTGCACGCGCTTCGGTTGCTGCACGTTCGCCGTCTTGGCCTTCGCCTTTTTGAGAAACTCCAGCGATTCTTCGAGATACACGGCGGCTGTCGGTAAGCGAGTCGGCGATTCCAATGTGAGTAAGATACCGGCACCGTTCGGCCCGTCCAACGTCAATTGACGCCCCTGCACGGTACCGATCCGCCAACGTCGCGGATAAATGAAACGAACGCCAAGATCGGGATTAGCGTACAGGAGTACAGAGTTCTCGATCGTCGGCTTCGTCTCGATCGCTTTGATCGCATCATCGGAAAGTTCGGCCGCATTCCGGCTTGCGGAACGCGTCATCGTGAGTTGACCTTCGACGCGGCCTGCGGTTTTACCGTTACCGTCCAACAGTTCGTGACTGCCAGTGATCGACAGATACGACAGCCGTTTGGCTTCGAGGTCGAAGTACACGGTGCCTTCGATGGTGTGCCGGCACGGTCCGTGTTCATCGATACCTCTCACGGTGCCAGAAAGCGCGAGCCGTGCGAGTTTGCGGTCGTTGACATTTGCGAGCGCGACGAATTTTACCGCGAACCCGCCTTCGTCGAACTTCTCCATATCGGTGAGTTCGCTGACTGCGGCGGGTGAAACCTGCCATTTATCGCCGACTTTGACGGCTTTCTCGGAGAGGATCGCGGGGACGAGCGTTGCGGAGAAGAGATCGGAACGCACGATGTCGATTTCGCTCCACATGAGCGGGCCATCGGGCGAGAACGGCGACTTGACCGCCGAGCGATTCGGCAGCGTTTTGCGAATCACGACCATACGCCGAACGTCTTTGCGAATGTCCGCACGCTGTTCGCGGTCGCCGCTAATACCAATGGTGCGGGCGAATTGAACGTCGCGATAGGCCCGCAAGACTTTCTCGGTACCCAACTCATCGCTCGGCAGAACTCGCTCGTCGTAGTTGAGGACGCTTTTGCCGACGACCGTAACGAGTTGTGGCTTACCCTCTTTGTTAGGGATCGTCATTCGCCCGCTGAGTTCCACGCGAATATCGACGCGATACTCACTGCCCACCGAAAACGCTTCTGCCAAAACGACAGGTTCATCGGCCGCAGCCACCGACGCGAGTACGAAACAAGCCAGCAAGCATACGGGTAAACGTTGCAGTCGGATCATGATTTTCGTGCCGAGTAACAGGAACGAAGGTTGCACGGAACTATCTTATTCGCGGTTGTCGTCCAAAGTCGGCGCAAACATGAGCCGAATCCTCGTTCGACTGACATGAGATAGAAAAACCGGATCGGTGCCCGAGTCAGAACGACGTGTTTTGCAAAACCGTACTACCGAGCGTGTAAATCTGACTACTGCTACGCATAATGACGCAACGGAAATCGACGATACTCGGCCAACGAGCGGCCTGCCTTGAACGTAAGTGATGCTAGACGAACGATTTGAGTAATAATCTGAAAATAAGTTCGAGAAGATCAAGAAACGGTCCTGAAAGTGCTCTAGCTGGGACGTGCTTCAGGATTGTCGAAACGTGACAATTGAAGAGTGACGACGAAACTAACGGCTTGGAAACGATTTATATCGATTCCGATTAAAATCATGGCGACGCTGACTCGAATAGCACTGAGTAACGTCTGATTCAGTAAGAATCAACCCCGCCTCAAACGGGGTGCGAACCACGACGGTTAAGATTGAATCGAAACGGTTGTATAGTTCAACGAGAACGCGAAATACGCGACGAAAGAACCCAGACGACAACGGAAACCAGGCGGCCAGTTGGAGGGATACCACATGACATACGCATACCAATATACGGCAATCAAGGAACTGACGCAGCAAATCTGTTTGGCGACGCTCGCGAAGCGACGCGAGCAACTCAACAACGCCGAGCGGTTACAAGCCGAGATAGTACCTTCCAAACAGTACCCATACTCGTTCATCTGCTTTCGCTTGACCGACTACCGGACTGATGCGTACCCCGAACTGCTGATCGTCGGCGAAGAGCTCAAGAACGAGCTGTCTTTGCTGATGATTCAGGTCGAACGATCGATTCCGCCGCAACCGATTGAGTCGCTGTGTGAAGAAGTACTCACCCTCGACGCGATCAGCAAAGAATTCAATGTCTCGACCAAAACAATCGGCCGCTGGCGTCTGCGTGGCCTCGTCGCACGCCGCGTGAAATCGAACGGGCGCAGCCTGTTGGTATTTCCGCGTGCGTCGGTCACCCGCTTCGCCGCTTCGCACAAAGACCGCGTCGCCAAGAGTAGCAAGTTTTGCCACCTGAGCGATTCGGAAAAAGAATCGATCATCTTACAAGCACGAACCTTCGCGTCGATCGGCGAAAGCCTGACCGATGTGAGCAAAAAGATCGCGGCCGACATCCATCGCTCTGCCGAGACGGTGAGGTACACGATCAAAAACTTCGACCGGGATCACCCGACCGAGGCGCTATACCCGATGCGACAAGGACCATTAAACGAAACCGCTAAAGAGCAGATTTTCAACTCCAAACTGGAGGGGGCTTCTGTGGAAACGATTGCCAAACAGTTCGGTCGTACCCGATCGAGCGTCTACCGCGTTGCGAACGAAGTTCGCGCAGAACGACTGCTCAATACGCCGGTCGATTACATGCACAATGCCGAGTTCGACGACCCGAAGAACGATGCCACAATCCTCGGGCCAATGCCCGATGAAGTGGCGTTCTTCGAGAAAATCCTGTCGATGCGTCCACCCAAAGACGTCGATCCGCAGATGGCGTATCTCTACGAGAAGCCACTGCTGACCCGCGAACAGGAAGCGCACCTGTTCCGCAAAATGAACTACCGGAAGCACAAACTGCACAAACTCCGCGAGAAGCTCGATCCCGCACGGGCACGCGTTCAAGACATTCGTGCGATGAACGAACTGACCGAAGACGTGAAAGCGGTGCGAGACCTGTTGATCGAGTGCAATCAGCGTCTGGTTCACTCGCTGGCAACCAAGCACATGCAAAGCAACCAGTCTCTCGACGAGCTGAAATCCGACGCGAACATCTCGGTCATGCGAGCCGTCGAGAAGTTCGATTACAGTCGCGGGAACAAGTTCAGCACCTACGCCACGTGGGCGGTGATGAAGAACTTTGCGAGAAGCATTCCGGACGAAAACACCCGCCGCACGCGATACGTCACAGGTGCCGACGAACTGTTCGACGCAAAAGCCTACGCCCGAACCGATGAACAAGAGATCGTGGCCCTTGCGGATGCGGCCCGGAACCGTGTGAACATGCTGCTCGAACACCTCGACCCCCGGACGCGGGAAGTGATCCGGATGCGGACCGGTTTGGCGGGCGGCGATGAAATGACGCTCGAACAGATCGGCCAGCACTTCGGCATCACGAAGGAGCGCGTGCGGCAGATCAACGTCCGCGGCATGAAGCAACTCCGCGAATGGGCGGCGCAGGAAAAAGTGGAACTTCCATAGTGCGGCGAAAGTATCAAAACGAAACACCTCGCCCGAACGGCGAGGTGTTTTCGTTTACTTTCCTCAGTATTTCAAGCGAATTCGTTCATCAATTTCTCAGGACTGACTCAGCACCTTCTCACGTTTGAAGTGTTAGATATATCGCATATCGAGTTGCGGTATTCGCTTCGCGATTTGGAGGATAATCGTCATGAGTTCCGATCCGTTCAGCAGCTTGATCCTCGGTGTGATCGTGGGTGGCGGTCTATGCGTTTACGGTTTTGGGGCGTTCCTCGCGAAAGCCGTTTCCATCCGCGCCCGTCTGGTTTGGGCCTCGATCACTTCGATCGCTGTTGTCGGATTCACCTTTGAAATGCAGCAAAACGCAATTGTTTCCAGTACCGTTCTCGCATTGATTTTGCTTCCTGTGCTACTGTCGGATCGGGTATGGATTTCGAGCGTTTTCAGAGTTGTCTCCCAGTTTCTCCAAAGTCCGACTGCTCGTTGGGCGATGCCATTCACATTCGGCACGATCGTAGCTGCGGGTGCGATTATCCAGTACGAACGAAGGCAACTCGCGTCGAACGACCGGGAAATGCTGCTGATGGCACGATTATCTGGAGCGCCGGAACTCGTCATATCGAATGAGCAATACCTCCTAACGGATAGCGGAACTCGAATCAATGCTCACTTGCCTGTGGAGAGTGTGGTGCAGGATATGAAAATAGAAGACGAACGCGCGCTGCTTCACGATATGCACGTCACGATGCATATCATCCAGCACGAACCGGCCAACGATGACTCGAACTGTCACGGTTGGGTGTTCACGGGTGGGAAATACTGGATACTCGGAAAGTCGGTCGATCCGATATTGGAGCAGAACCATTACGAGCCGACGACGTCACCGCAACCGGGTGATCTCGTCGTGTATCGGAACGATGCCAAGGTGTCGCACACCGCAATCGTACGCTACGTGACTGATGGGATGCCGGTGTTGGTCGAAGGGAAATGGGGCGCTCTCGGCGTCTATCTTCACGCGGTCGAAGAGTCTTGCTATGGCCGCAACTTTATGTTCTACCGAAGCCCGCGTAAAGGCCACCAACTCACCGAAACTCTGCCGCCCATGCTATCCAACTCGTAACCCGGCTGCGGCCAGAATCTCTTTCAGTTTCAGTTTTTTCTCTGTGCTCAAGGGCGAAATCGGCCGGCGATTCGGACCGGCGGATCGTCCTAGCAAGGCCATTGCTTCCTTGATCGCGCCGTTGCCCGTACCGAGCGACATCGCCAACCGAATGGGGTGCAAAATCACTTGCTGCTTCTGTGCGGCAACGAAATCTCCGTTTGCGAAAGATTCATAAATTCCGACGCATAATTCAGGCGCGATGTTGCACGAAGCGGGTATCGCCCCTTTTGCACCGAACATCAGCGCGGCTGCGATCAGCGTATCGCGGCCGTTCAACACGCTAAACGTGGCGGGGACGAGCCGGATGATTTCGATGGTGTTCTGCAAGTCGCCGGAAGAGTCTTTGATGCCGATGATGTTCGGAATCTCCGCAAGTCTTGCGACCGAATCGGGTTCGATACTTACGCCACCACAAGTTGCGGGGTTGTTATAGAGCACGACGGGTAAACTCGTGCTGTCTGCCACCGCCCGAAAGTGGTCGATGAGTTCGATTTGCGTCGGCTTGATGAAGTATGGCGTAATGACGGAAACGCCGTTTGCACCTTCCTTCTCAGCCATTTTCGTAAGGCGAATCACTTCGCGAGTCGATACCGCACCGGTGCCTGCGTACACGGGCAAACGGCCCGCGACGTGCGTCACCGCCGTGGCGATCACAACTTGCTTTTCGCGCTCGTCGAGTGCGTAAAACTCACCCGTTGTGCCGAGAACGAAGAGGCCGTGAACGCGATGCGCGATCATGCAATCGATGTGCGCACAAAGCCCCGGCAAGTCGAGCGATTCGTCAGCCAAGAACGGCGTAACCACGGGCGGGATGATACCTTGCAGTGGCATGAATCGTTCCTCGTGAAGGTTGTTCAACCGCGCAACTGTTTCGGGATCTCACCACTATAACTCGCCCACAATGCGTCCATCGGGTGGGCACACCAGACGTCGGGGGCAACGTTTTTCATGTGCCGTGTGATTTGCATCAGGCAGCCGACGTTGGCTATCAACACCGCTTTCGCGCCGGTCGCGACGATGTTTGCGGCCTTGCGGTCGCCGAGTTTCTCGGCCATCTCGGGCTGCGTGAGGTTGTAACTGCCAGCGGCCCCGCAACAGAGTTCGCTTTCGGGCAACGGCACCAGTTTGATACCGGGAATCATTTCGAGCAAGCTACGCGGCTGTTTGAAAATCTGCTGCGCGTGTCGAAGGTGGCAAGCATCGTGGTACGTCGCCGTGATCGGCAGCGGATGCGTCGGTGCGATCGGCCCGAGTTCGTACAGGAACTCGTGAATGTCGCGTACCTTCGCGTTGAACTTCGCAGCCGCCTCTGCGGCGGGGTGGTCGTGCATCATGTGCGCGTAATCTTTGAGCATCGCGCCGCAACCCGCCGCGTTCGTGATGATCGCGTCGAGGTCGTTCGGAATGTCGCCAGTGAAGCCGAAGACTTCGCAGTTTCTCGCAGCGAGTTCGCGTGCTTCGGGTTCGCGGGCGCTGTGATAATGCAACGCGCCGCAACACTGTTGGGCACGCGGAATCCAGACTTCGACGCCGTTCTTCTGGAGCACGCGGGCCGTGCTCATCTGCGTTTCCGGGTAAATCGCGTCGGCAACGCAACCGAGGAGCAACCCGACCTTCGCACGCTTCTTTCCCTCGGCAGGCAGGATTTCGGGGAACGAACCGTAGTGGGCTTTCAGGTTCGGCAACATCCCTTTCATCGTGCGGAACGACTTCGGCAACAACTTCGAGAAACCGAGCTTCTCGATGGCCCAATCGACGCCGGTCCATTGCATCAACCGTGCAGGTGCGAGTGCGAGCCGCGTGCGGAAACGCGACGGGAAGATCTTGAATAACATGAAGCGTTGAATGGCGTTCAAACCCTTCGCATGACGACCCGGCTCAAGTTCCTCCATGTGCGCGCGGAACGGCTCGATGAGCTTGCCGTACTGCACACCCGATGGGCAGGCTGTCTCGCAGGCCCGGCAATTCAGGCACAAATCGAGGTGCCCTTTGACATCCTGATCGAGTTCGAGATCGCCATCGATCACCTGTCGCATGAGGTAAATGCGTCCGCGTGGCGAATCGGCTTCGTTGCCCGTTTCGACGTACGTGGGGCACGCGGCGGTACAGAGGCCGCAGTGAACGCAGTCGAGAATCAACTCGTAATCGAGCTTCGGCCCGATCACCTTGAGTTCGGTTTTAGTTGCCATGTGTATTTGTCGGTGAGGCGAGTGATTCCAGTTTTTAACTAACCACGCTCCACTCTCAACTAATCACTACTCTTTAGTCGCAAAACAGTAGTTACTAGTTGAGAGTGATGAGTTGTTAGTCGAATAGTCGGCCGGGGCAGAACACATCGTTGGGGTCGATGGTACGTTTGACGTGCTCCATCAACTTCCACGCGGGGTCTTGGTGGGCGTTGAACAAATCTTTGGGAGCACGCCGAACCGCCACGTTTGCTGGCCAATCGGGCGTTTCGGTCGAGTGCAACCAAAGGATACCATTCAGCGGTTGTGCATGAATGATACGCGAATCCGCGTGTGCGAGTTTGGCAATTTCCGCCGCAACGTGGCTCGGTAGCACGTTTGCCTTCGCAATGTAACGACTTGCAGGGTGAATCTGGAGTCCTGCGATCGTCGGCCAGATTTTCGCGGTTTCTTCGGCGATGACGGCGATGTTGGCCGCCTTCAGCTCGTCGAGCAGCGTCGCGCGTTGCCATTTCACGGTCGTCGCTTTTTCCTCGAAGCCGATGATGCACTGCCAGAGTGCGTTCGGAAGTCCGATGGCCTCGGCTGCGGGTGGGTTCAACAGTTCGATAGCAACGGGGCGGCTTTTGCTGGCGTGCAGCAATTCCAACAATGCACTGATGCGATCGATCGTGACACCGCAGCGGATCACGGCGGCCGACTCCGATTTCGGCTTCACTTTGAACGTCGCTTGGGTGATGACGCCGAGCGTGCCCAGCGCACCGACCTGGAGTTTCATCAGGTCGTAACCGGCGACATTCTTGACGACGCGACCGCCGCCTTTGACTTCGACGCCGTCGTCGGTAAGGAACTGAATGCCGATGAGGTAATCGCGAATGGTGCCGTACCCAAAGCGATGCGAGCCACTCACGTTGGCCGCAATCATCCCGCCAACGGTAGCTCGTTCGGGGTTCGGCACATCGATTGGTAGCCATTGATTTTCGACGGCCAGTGCGTCCTGAAGCGCCTGAAGCGTGACACCCGGTTGCACCGTGATCGTCATGTCGCGGGCGGGGTAATCGTCGATGGCGTTCAGTTTATTCATTTCCAACAGGAAGCCAGGTTTCGTGGGCGCGCGGCCGACGTCGAACATCGTTCCCCCGCCGATCGGGTAGACGCCCTGCCCGCTGCCCTTGGCTTCGAGCACGATGGCAGCGAGTTCGCGAACCGATTCGGGGCGTCGTTTGGTGAGCAGATCTGGCACGGAGGTACCCGGATGGAGTGCGATTGGTACGAAGTCGTTTTATGAATCCTGTGCCCGTCATCCACGGTTCGTCTCGCCCTCGCCCTCGCGTTCCGTAGTTATGTAAGCAACTTTCAATCTTACGGGTTCGCCGATGTCCTCCGAATCGCCGGACGGTTTTTTGCACGAACTCGCGAAATGCGGGTTGCTCACCTCGGCCCAAATCGAGGAATTCACGCTTTGGGCGAAGGGCAACCACGCCGATGTACAAGCGATCGCGAGAGATCTCAATCGCCGGGGTTGGCTGACGCCGTTCCAAATTAAAGAAGTCTACAAAGGTCGCTCGACCGGGTTGACGATCGGCCCGTTCTTGTTGCTCGAACTCATCGGCGAAGGCGGGATGGGGCGAGTTTACAAAGCTCTGCACACGCGGTTGGGCCGAGATGTCGCGCTCAAGGTCATTCGCAAAGAGAAGCTGTCAAACCCGCAGACGATTCGCCGTTTCCATCAGGAAATCCAGGCGGTGGCACATTTGTCGCACCCGAACGTCGTCCTGGCGTTCGATGCCGATCAAGTCAACGAGACGAATTATCTGGCGATGGAGTTCGTCGAAGGCATCGACCTCACGAAGATGGTAAAGGCGCGTGGCCCGCTGCCGATACCGGAGGCGTGCGAGTACATCCGCCAGGGCGCGATCGGATTGCAACATGCGTTCGAGCGTGGTCTCGTCCATCGCGATGTGAAACCGTCGAACTTCATCGTCGCGAAAAGCGGTCAGGTGAAAGTGCTCGATCTCGGGCTGGCGATGCTGAAAGAAGTACCTGGCGGCGAGGAAGCGAGCCGCGTCACACAGGAAGGCTTCGTGCTCGGCACGCCCGATTTCCTGGCACCCGAACAAGCGAAGAATCCGCTCGCCGTCGATACCCGTGCCGACGTGTACGCGCTCGGCGCAACGTTATTTTATTTGCTGACGGGCAAGGTGCCGTACGACGGTGCCAGCCCAACCGAGAAGATGATTCGGCACGTCTCCGACCCGCCACCGCAACTGCGCGTTCACCGCCCGGAAGCCCCGCAACAACTCGACGCGATCATCCAATGGATGATGGCGAAGCGGCCAGAAGATCGCCCGCAAACGCCGATTCAGGCAGCGATCGCACTGCAACCGTACTGCCCACCAACGACGGGTTCGTTCCCGGTGAATGCGGTCAAGCCATCGCACCCCGATATTGCCTTGCAACCCGCGCCGCCCGAAGTTCCGCGTAGCAGCCAGTTGTTCAAGTTGCCGGGCAGCGGCGTACCGGTCCGCGTGCGCGAGCGGGGTCGAACCGGCGTCAGTCGCTTCAGTATCGCGATGGTGACGACCGTTGCGCTCGTGGCACTCGGTGTAATGGGCTATATATTTTATCGCATCGCCGTACCTCCGACCGTCCCCCCGGAAGCGAGTTATGCGAACGAACTCAAAATGCAATTCGTGCTGATCACGCCGGGTACTTTTACAATCGGTTCGCCCGATACCGAGGTCGGTCGCAGCTCCGACGAAAGCCCTGCACACGAAGTGACACTGACGAATGAATTCTATTTTGCCACGACGGAAGTGATGAACGGGCCATACGCCACGCTCATGGGAACGAGCCCATCGATGACATCGAGCAAGGCGCGTTCGAGCGGCGAGATGCCGGTGGAATCGGTGACCTGGGAAGAAGCCCAGGAATTTTGCAAGCGTTTGAACGAACGCGATCGCACCAAACGGAGCGGTTGGGGGTATCGCCTACCGACTGAAGCCGAGTGGGAGTACGCCTGCCGCGCGACGACCACCACGCCGTTTGCCTTCGGTGAGAAACTGTTGCCGAACAAGACGGCGATCTTCACGCCATCTATGGAAGATCCACTCTCGGAAGAGGAAATCCCACGCCCGCTCGGATTCCCAAGTCGGGTGGCACAGACAGCGGCGAACAAATTCGGCCTCTACGACATGCACGGCAACGTCTGGGAATGGTGCCAAGATTACTACGTTCGCGGTTACCCAGCCGGGGCACAAACCAACCCCGCGGGTCCGAGTACCGGCGACTTACGCACGATTCGCGGTGGCTCGTTCTCGGACCCTGGCAGCAAGTGCCGATCCGCCAGCCGTCGCGGACTACCCGCCGACACTCGCGACATCCGCGTCGGTTTCCGCATCGTCCTGGCACCGTTACCGTAGTTATTCCAGGACCATGCGGTACGCTTCCTCGTTGAAGCCGACGAGCATCGTCTTGCCGACGCGAGCCGTCGGTGCTCGCAAGTTCCCCGTTGGGCCGATCAGGATCGCAAGGATTTCCTCATCGGCGGGTCGATTCGCCTTCAAATCGAGCGTAACGATCTTCTTTCCGCGTGCGGCCACGATCGTTTCGACGCCCGCAAGTAACGTCAACGCCTCGGATGCGTCGATCTTTCGCTTCGTCGCATCTGCCGTTTCTGCGACGCTCGTACCGTGCTGCTCAAGGAACCCCTGAGCGTTCTTGCACGTCGTTCAGCCTTTGCGATGTCGAGACACTCGTTGCGATAGCGGGTTCTCAGCGGCCCTGAGCGTTCTTGCACGTCGTTCAGCCTTTGCGATGGTAGAGCCAATCGATGTTTTGAGACACATCGCACCTTCCGTTTCCGTGTAAAGAATTCGCGTAACACCCGAACTGATAGCCGATTCCGCGAATGGAATTCCAGCCGAGACTGCAAGTCAGTTGCATTTACGAAACAGCGCGGCACGCTTACTCGGAAAGTTTACCGCAATTGAGGTCGAACTGCGATGAATTGGCTACGGGGTCCACTCGGGAATGTCCGCATCGTGCTGCTACTCATCGCGTGTCTCGGAATCCTGATCGGCACGCACGGCTGGCAGATACACGAGCGATTCCAATACATAAAGACTGGTTTTCATTCGACGCAGGCGACCGTCGAATTGCTCGAGTTCGAACAGTCGTTGACAGCGATTCGAGGCGAGATGGTTTGGGTGTTCACTCCGAGTATCGTCTATCGCTATGAGGTCGATGGCCGGGAGTTACGCGGCAAGCGGATCGACTGCGAGGAAAGCGATTTGTACGGTAAAGCGGCGATGCAAGAGTTTGAATCGCGATACAGTGTCGGCTCGATGGAGACGTGCTACTACGACCCCACAGACCCGACGGACGCGATGCTCTTCAAGCCGAAAGTCGATCGCTCAGCAGGTTATTTGAATGCGGCGGGTATCTGCCTGATTGCCGCGATGTTTGGCATCGGCATGATACAAGTGTTGACGGGCCGATCCGCTCGGGTCGCACCGCGTCGTCGTGCGCCGCCGACGTGGTCACCCGAAGACGCCGGGCCGAACGATCCACTCGCTCGCACGCGCCAAATCTATCGCGAACGGCTCGAAAACCGCGATTAGTCATTTTTCCGGGTTAGTTTCAGTCGATCCCGCGCATGCGAGGGGTGCGGTCGGCCCCTCGCTTGCGCACTTGCGCGTCGGGATAACAAAAAACCGCGGGAGTGATACCGAAAATGCTCGGACGACAATTCTTGGGAAATTGCAGGCAACTGCCTCGCACTCCGGGTATCATCTTCCGAACTGCCAATACCTTTCCCATCCTTTGCGGAGTTTCCCCATGCGTGGCCTGAATCGTTTTGTCTTGCTCGCGGCAATTGCCTTCCTCGCACCATCGGCGATGGCGCAGTCGCCCGTGAAGAAGGCCGAGGTGAAAGCCGGTGCCCGGATTGCCATCGTCGGCGATTCGATCACCGAACAGAAGTTGTATAGCCGGTTCATCGAGTCGTACCTGACGGCATGTTACCCCGAACTCAACGTTCGCGTGTTTCAGTTTGGCTGGGGCGGCGAGACGGCGGGTGGCTTCCTGGCGCGAATGGACAACGACTTACTGCCGTTCAAGCCGGACATCGTCACGCTCTGTTACGGGATGAACGACGGCGGCTATGCGCCGTTCAACAAAGCCACCGGCGAACGATTCGAGAAGCCACTTCGCGAGATCGTTAAAAAGGCCAAGGCGGCGGGTGCTACCGTCGTCGTCGGCTCGCCGGGCGCGGTCGACACTTACTTCTTCGACAAGCAGAAATCGGGTGGCAAGTCGCCGAAAGCCGAGATGTACAACGGGACGCTCGCGAAACTGCGCGACATCACCATGTCGATCGCGAAGGACAACGAGATGCCATTCGCGAATGTCCACGACACGATGACGGTTGCGATGGTGAAGGCCCAAGAAAAGCTCGGCGACAAGTATTACGTGTGCGGGGCCGATGGCTTTCACCCCGCATCGAACGGGCAGCTACTGATGGCGCTCGCGTTCTTGCGTTCGCTGCAACTCGATGGCGATCTCGGCAGCGTTCACCTCGATATGGGTTCCGATGCCAAAGGTGCGGGCGGGCACAAAGTCCTGTCCGAAAAAGATGGCACGATCGAAATCGAAAGCACGCGATTCCCGTTCGCGTTCAGTGGCGACGACAAAGACCCCAACGGCACGCGAAGCATTACCGCATTCGCGCCGTTCAACGAGGAATTCAACCGGTTCATGTTGTATGTCTCGAGCGCGAAGTCCGACAAGTTGAGCGTAACCTGGGGCAAGGAATCGAAGATCTTCACCAAGGCCGAACTGAAGACGGGTGTGAATCTCGCCGCCGAATTTGCGAATCACCCGCTGTCGGCCGCGTTCCAGAAGGTCGATGCCGCCGTTGCGGATCGTCAGAATTTCCAGACGTTCATGATCAAAAGCGTCATCACGCAACATCGCGGCATTCTGGCGATGACGCAGGGCGATCCCGAAATCGCGAAGGCGCTCGAAACCGTCCGCGACCGCCTCTGGATGAACGATGCGAAACGCTACGACGCCGTTCGTGCGACGCTCAAGCCCGTGAAACATACGATCGTCATCGCGAAGGCGGAGTAGATTACGCGCCACTGCGAATTCCAAACCTGTCTCGACACGTCGAATGCGAACCGGTACTTTGCTTCCAACATGGAGGTGAATCGCATGAAAGTCGTTCGCATTTTACTTGTCGTTGCGGTGGTTGCGGGGTCGTTGGCCGCCGCGTACTTCCTCGGTGCCAACTCGAAAGAACCGACGCAAACGAGCGTCGGAGCGGGTTCGCTTCCAAAACCGAGCGAAGATTCGTTCGTCATTCCCACGGGGCTGACGGTCGCGAAATCCGACCCACTTCCGGCGATGAAAGATCCAACTGGCGTGTTGCTCGGCGAGGTGAAGGTGCCGAATCATCTCCTGAATGGCCCCGAGCAAGTCGCGACCGAGTTCATCGTTCCGGACCTCAAGTTGGAAGTGAAGTAGTTTGGAACGCAAGATCGCTTTCGTATTTATCCTTTCCGTCGGCATCGCCTCCGGTCTCGGCGTAAGGGTGTTGTTCGCGCAGCCCGTCGAACCCATCAATCTCAGTGCCGCGCGTGTCGATGCCGGTCCCGCCGTCAAGGTTCGCGACTGGTACGATGCCGCCGACATCGTGTTGCGCGTCGTGACGATCGTCGTGCTATCCGGCGGATTGCTCGGCACATTCGTTGCGTGCGAGTGCATACAGCCAGATTTACTCGCAATTTCAAGGCGTATTGTTGAAGCTCGCCGAGCATCCGCACCTGTTCGAGCGGATGAAACGCGACGAGTACATCGTCAGCCATCGTTCTCGCCGAAGTTCAACCGCTTCGTCAAAGAAGAAGTCCTGCCGCCGATCGCGTGACATTTCCTTTCGTAAAGATTAAAAATTCCAGACAATCGCCAGTTCCCGTTGCGTAGCGAGTACGCTTAGGTTATCGGCCCCGTCAGATTCCACGGATGACAATTTCGCGCACGGATCGGCGTCGGGGGACGGCCGGTTCGTTGGGGGATAGCGAAACGGCCGTCGAACTTCTTGGGGGATTCCATGCCTATCGATCACAACTCGCCGAAGCCGACCCGCGTACCGACCTGGCGGCTACGCAAGTGGTTGCCTGCGGTACTCGTTGCTGGAATCGCCGCACCGGCTTTCGCCCAAGCACCTCCCGTGCCACCGCCACCCGCTGCGGTCGCACCCGCGACACAGCCGCCCGTCGTCACCACGGCGGCGGTTCCCGTTGCGAAGCCGGTCGAACCCCCCGAAAAGACGGTTTCCTTCGTGTTCGAGGACAAGCCTTGGAGCCAAGTCATGGACTGGTTCCACAAGGAAAGTGGCCTCGCGTATATCGGTACCGTGAAGCCAACCGGTTCGCTGACGATCAAGACCGATCCGAACCGGAAGTACACGATCCCCGAAGTGATCGACCTGTTGAACCGTTCGCTCGCGCTCCAGAAATTTATCTTGCTGCGGCTCGATGGCGGCGCGTTCACGCTCTGCCCAGCCGACGAGAAGATCCCCCAAGAATACATCCCGCGCATCAGCCTCGAAGAGCTGGCCAAGAAGGCGAATACGGAAATCGTCTCGGTGGTGATTCCGCTCAAGACGCTGATGGCCGACGATATTCAGCCGTATGTGAAGGAACGCAAAGGGCCGTTCGGCGACGTCAAAGCGTTCGGGGCCAACCAGCTATTGGTGCAAGACACGGCGGCGACGGTGCGACAGATCAAGAAGGACATCGACAACCTCGAAGACGAAAAATCGAACGGCGACTCGCTGACGTACCACTGCAAATTCATCAAGGCGGCGCAAGCGGCGGAGAACCTGCAGAAGTTGCTTCCGGATGCGAATACGCAAGTGACACCGGTGAACCCCGGTGCCTTCCCGTACCCCGGCTTCCCGCCCCAACCGCAACAACAGCCGCAGCGTGGCAGTATCGCGCCGCGGTTCCGCAGCGTGCAGATTACCGTTCAGGAACAGACGAACACGATCTTGATTACTGGCCCCGCCGACAAGATCGCGACCGCACAGAAGTTCCTCAAAGACCTCGACGTCGGCCCGAAGGGCGCACTGGAACGCATCAACGGCCCCGCGGAAATTCGCACCTATTCCGTACCCGCAGGGACCGCCGACGCGCTCGCGAAAACGCTGACCGACGTCTACAAAACGTCGACGCTCGTACGGATTATGTCGCTGCCGACGCGCAACGAAATCATGGTCTACGCGCCACCGGCAGACCACTTCGACATTGCGCTCCAATTGAAAGGGCCATCGGAACAGAAGACGACGACCGTATTCGATGTGCTGCCGATCACATCGGGGCGGGAACCGAAGGAACTGGTCGACGCGCTGAAAAAGTTTTTCCCCGATACGACTGGTGGCGGGGCGACGCTCGAACCGCGTAGCGACCCAACGCCCGCGATCATCATCAAGGGCACGCAGCAGCAAATCGACGACATCAAGAAGATGCTGCCGCTCGTCGATGGCTCGACGGGTGTCGGCGGGGCGGGCAGTGCGATTCGCGTCATCACCGTCGATAAAGGCAGCGCGGCCGTGCTCGCCGAGACGATGGCCGAAATGATGCGGAAACTGCGTTTGAACCCAGTCGAGCTTCGCGGCACCGGCGAAACGCCGAAAGCGCCGATGCCCGCGCCGGCCGCGTTGCCATCGAATTCAAAGAAATCGATGCGGTTGCTGCAAACGGGCCCGGAGTACGTGGTCGCGCAACTCGCCGACCCGCAAGCCCCAGCCAAGAAGCCGATCGTCATCACGGTCATCGGCAACAAGGTGATCGTTGCCAGCGACGACCCCGAGGCACTCGAACTCGTCGGGCAACTGTCGCGGTTACTGCAAGCGACGCCGACCGAAAACGAGAACATGTATGAAATCCTTCGCCTGAAAAACGCGAGTGCGGAAGAAGCAGCCAAGGTCATCAACGAAGTCTTCAACGGCCCACAGGCACAAGGTGCCGCAGGTGGCGGTGGACGCGGCGGACCTGGTGGCGGCGGGTTTGGAGGTGGCATCGGCTTCCTCGCACAATTCGCGGGCATCGGTGCTGCCGCACCGAGCAGCCCGACACCGGGCCGGATCCGCGTCGTGGCCGAGAAACAAAGTAACTCGCTGATCGTCGTGAAAGCCTCGTTGCTCGACCTCGCCACGATTAAGAAACTGCTCGAAAAAGCGATCGATTCGCGGCCCGATGTCGAAGCGAGTTCGGCACTGAAAACGCGGATCATCCCGATCAAGAACGTGCAAGCCACAGACATCGCCACGACGCTGCGAGAGGTGTACGCGAACCTCACGAACTCGCGTGCGGGGCGGAACGTCCAGCCGGTCGGTTTCCCGTTCCAGATACCCGGCCAACAACCAGCCGCAGCGGCCCCGCCGACGCAGTTGTCCGTTGCGACCGACGACCGGACCAACAGCCTGATCGTGAACTGTAACGACACAGTTTACGAAGAGATCATGAAGCTGGTGACGACGCTCGATGAAGCGGCCAAAGATCAAACCGACGTCGTGCGCGTGGTGAAACTCGAAGGCATCGACCCGATATTGGTGCAACAAGCGATCGAAGCCCTGATGGGGAATCGCTCCGCGGCCCAACGGCCCGCCGGCGGCGCAGGTGGCGGCAATCCATTTGGCGGAGGTGGCAATCCATTTGGTGGCGGCAATCCATTTGGAGGCGGTGGCGGCAATCCATTTGGTGGCGGCGGCGCAGGTCGCGGCCAGGGCGGCGGTGGGCAAGGCGGTCGCGGCCAGGGTGGCGGTGGCCAAGGCGGTGGCGGCGGAGGGAGACGTGGCGGGGGACAATCGTCGTCGCTCGACCCGAACCCCGCAGGAGGCCCCGATTTTTTTGACTACCGGGACATGGATGTCCCTTCGGCCCCAGCCTCTACGATTTTTGATCCTCAGAACGATCCTCTGAACGACCAGAACAGCCAAGCCCCAACGGACAAGCAGATCCAACGGGTGCAGTTCATTCAAGCGATCCCGGCCGCACCGCAAACGGCACCGGCAGCCCCGGTGGCGCAACCGATGCCGGGGGAAACGAAGCCGAACATTGCCGGTCAGATTGCGGCCCCGCTCGGCGAAGTGAAAGCGGATGCGCTCGAAGCTCTCGGGTTGCTCGTGTTGCGCACCAAGAACCCGGCGGATATGGCGGCACTGCTCGAATTCATCGAGTTCATCAAGAAGCCCGGCCTCGCGGCGGAGATCGAACTCAAGGTGGTACCGGTCGAGAATCAGGACGCCGTCAGCCTGACGAACTTGCTGACGAACGTGTTCGCACGGGTGAACATCGGCGTCGGTTCGACGAGCCTGAACGCGGCCCCACAACAGAACCGCGGCGGCGCGGGTGGGTTCGGCGGCGGCTTCGGTGGCATCTTCGGCGCGCTGGCCGGCCAGCAACAAACGCAACAGCAGTCGCAAACGGTCGGCTCGGTGTTCTTCCTCGCGCTGCCGCGATTCAATTCGATTATGTTCGCGGCACCGAAGAGCCGGGTCGAAGCGGTGATGAAAGAGATCAAGCGGTTCGACGTCCCGAACAGTCCGGGCATGAAGCCGATGAGCTTCCCGCTGAAGAAAGCGTCGGCACAGGTCGTCACCGCACAGTTGCAGAACTTCTTCAACTCGCGGTACCCCGGCGAAACGCAGCAGCAAAGCCTCATCCGCATCACGTTCGATGCGAGCAGCAACACGGTCTACGTGCAAGCCGGGCCTGCGGACCTCAAAGACATCGCGGACATCATCGCGAACCTCGACACGAAAGTCTCGACGGCGGTCAACGAGCTTCGCCTGTTCAAGTTGAAGAACGCCTTCTCCGATGAAATTTCGCAAATCCTCATCACCGCGCTGAACGCGGGTGTGGTGAATCCGAACGTCGCGTCGACCGGTTCGGGTTCGACGGGTCTGGCACAAGGCACGGGCCTCGGTGGTGGCGGCGGCCTCGGTGGTGGTGGTGCGGGCCTAGGTGCGTTCGGTGGTGGCCAGCAAGCGGGTGGCGGGGGCGGCCAGTTCGCAACGGCGGGTGGCCAGAACCAGGGTGCGAACCGCGCGGGTGGCGGTGCATTCGGCACACTCACGAGTAGCACCAGCAGTAACGGCCTCACGACCAAAACGACCTCGCTACGCTTCTACACGAGCCTCAACGGCCAAGTCGTCGAATCGGGCCAGCTCGAAGACGTGCATATTACATCCGATACCCGCATCAACTCCGTGCTCGTTTCGGCACCGGAAAAGACGATGCGGTTGATCGAGAAATTGATCGACGAACTCGACGTCACCTCGGCTGCGAAGTCCGATGTCAAAGTGTTCACGCTGAAGAAGTCCGATGCCACGGTGACCGCGAACACGATCTCGCAGTTGTTCTCCGCGGGGACGACGACGGGTGCGGGCGGCGGTGGCGGGCAGGCGGGTGTGAATCAGTTGTTGGGCGGTGGCGGGCAAACGGGTGTCGGCGGGCAAGCCGGTTCGCGGCCATTGCTCACGCTCACCGGGGCCGTCTCCGACGGTGCAAACCTTTTGAACTTGCGAATCTCGGTCGACACGCGAACGAACTCGCTCATCGTCGCGGGAAGTTCGACCGACCTCGACACGATTCGCGCCATCGTCAATCGGCTCGAAGATGCCGAGGCCCCGCAACTGCTGACGAAAGTCTACAAGTTGCGACACGCGGCGGGGGCGGACATCCAGACCGCTCTGTTGGGCTTCTTGCAAAACAAGTTCCAACAGGAAGCGACGCAGTTTCAGACGACGTTCCAGACGATCCAGCGGAACGTGAACATCGTCGCGGAGCCGGTGAGTAACACCTTGCTCATCAGTGCCGCACCGCAATACTTCGACGAAATCGTGCGGCTCATCGAGAAGCTCGACTCGGCACCACCGCAAGTCTACGTGCAGGTGATTATCGCCGAGGTGACGTTGCGGAACAACCAGGAGTTCGGCGTCGAAGTCGGCATTCAAAGCCCCGTGTTATTCGTACGTAGTTCGACGGGCGCAACGCCGGGTTCACCGGGTTACAACTTCAACACGACCGCCCCACTGCCGAACTCGACGGTTGCGAATAGCGGCGTCGTCGGCTTCCAGGGCCTCGGCAACCTCGGCGTCGGCCGGGCGGGCACGAGCGGCATCGGTGGCTTCGTCTTCTCGGCGGCCAGCGATACCTTCAGCTTGCTCATTCGTGCCCTTCAGGCGCAATCCCGCGTCGAAGTGCTCAGCCGTCCGCAACTGTTGCTCACGGACAACCAGACCGGGTTCTTCCAGGCGGGCCAGCAGTTTCCACGACCGACGGGCACCAATGCGACGCTCGGCGTCATCACGCAGAGTATCGAATACATCGCGACCGGCGTGACGTTGCAAGTGACGCCGCGAATTAACCCTGACGGCAAAGTTCTCATGCGGATCGAGCCGCAAGTCTCGACGCCGAACCCGACGCAGATTCAGATCGGCAACGGGGTGGTGGCCACGCCGATCGACGTGAACACGGTGCAAACGACCGTTCTCGCTTCGGATGGCGAAACGATGGTGGTCGGCGGGTTGATCCGACGTTCGGACACCAAGATCGAGAACAAGATTCCGTACTTCGGCGACATTCCGTACCTCGGGGCGGCGTTCCGCTATCGCACGCAGGTTCAAGAGCGCCGCGAAGTCATCTTCATCGTGACGCCGCACATCGTACGTTCCGATGCCGACAAGGCGCGGATCACTGCTGAAGAAGCGTGCAAGATGAGTTGGACGTACAAGGAAGTGGCGAAGATCCACTCGCACGGTCTGGATGTTCTGAGCGGGCAGAACCCGTACTTCAATCCGTCGCCCGATGGTGCGATCTGCACCCCGATCGCCACTTACGAATTGAACGTCACGCCCGGTTCGACGATCCTTCCCGGTGGCCTGCAACCCGATGGCAATATCATCGGCGTGCCACAGGATAGCCTGCCGTTGCCGTTCCCACAGACGTTACCCGGTGGCATTCAACCGGGCGGCGCAACGATCGTGCCGACACCCGCAGCGAGCGGCACGACCGCAGTCATCCCCGCTGGGTGGGTACCACCAGTTGGTGCCGGTGCATTCGTGCAACCGCGCCCGCTCTCGACCTTCACCGTTCCGCAACAACAAGCGATTACGACACCGGTACCTGCCGCAGGAAGTGGCACGAAACCGGTGGAACCCGTCACGCCCACAACACCGCCCAAGGAGGGGCAAAAATGGTCCGTCTTTGGCAAAAGATAACCGCCGTGGTGGCCATCGCCCTGTCTACGGGGTGTACGACCACCAACTGGTTCCAACGCGATATGAATCGGACTTACCCGACGACGGCGAAAGCGCCGGTCGAGACACGCGAAGCGCCGATGGTGATGACGAAGGCGGACAAGGCCGCCCCCGCCTTCGAGTTCGCGCTCGCCTGGCAGAACCGCCTCGCGCAGTTGCCCGATCCGAGCAAGAACGGCAAGCTGAACCCCGGCATCGTCGGGCAGGTGTTCTTGTACACCGAGAAACTGATGCCTGCCGAAGTTCGCGGCGAACTCACGATCATCGTCAGCGATGGCACGGATCGCGCACCGGGCGCACCCGTCAACGAACCGAACGTCTGGCACTTCACGGCCGATACTTTGAAGAAACTCGTCGTGATGGACGAGCGATTCGGGAAGAGCTTTGCCGTGTTTCTACCATGGCCCGAAAGCTGGCGCGACGTCTCACGCCTAAACATTCAGGCGCGATACGATCAACCCGACACGATGACGCTGTTCGCGCAAGCCTCGACGGTGACGCTCGACTTCACATCGCCCGGCAACGGCCAGGCTGCCGTGTTACCGAGCACGCTGTCGCAACTGCCCGCCGTGCCAGACCCCTCGGTCGCGCTGAAGCGAGCACGCGAAGGCAAAACCGCAGGCCCATCGAACGGCGTGCAACAAGTCGGCTACGTGCCGCAGCAACCGATCTTGAACTTGGGACCAGTCGTACCGAAGTAATCACTCCTCAAGCCCCGGGTACGACGAAGCAGCGAACCCGGGGTGAACGACGCGCACATTCAAGCCAATTCCCGCACGAAAATGCTCGCCGCTATGTAGCGATGGAAATCTGGTATCGCGCGGATGTTGGCGAATGCACTTCTGAGGAGAAATCGCATGTACAGTCGATTGAGTCGAATGGGTCTGTTCCTCGCGGACGGGGTGTTGGCCGGGGGTTTGGTTTACGGGATGTTTGCGACGCCCGCACCGACCACGGTGGCGACGCCAATTACCGAGCCAATGCCGATAGTTACAATTGAAGCGAAGCCCGCGAACCCGTCGGTCGAGCCGGGTAAAGTCCACTGGCACGCGACGACCGAGGTGGCACTCGCCGCCGCCAAGTTGTCCAAAAAGCCGGTACTCGTGTTCCAGATGATGGGCCAACTCGATCGCCAGTTTTGCTGAACCAACGCCCGCCTCGCAAGAACCATGTTGTTCTCCAATACCGAGGTCGCAAAGTTCATCGATGCCACGTTTGAACCGTTTGGGTCAGCGTTCGTCTCGCTCCACTCGTCACGATTGAGTACGGCAACGGTACGAAGGTGCTCCGTACGCTCCAGGGCAATCTCGCAACGTACGTTTGCGATGCCGAAGGGACGGTACACGATGTCCTGCCCGGTATTTACACGCCGGTTCCATATCGCGAACAACTCGACGTAAGTCACAATTGCGGACTCTCAAAAACCGGTTTTTGGGGTGTTTTTTCGGTTTTTGAGGCCCGAAAAACCGTCTTTTTTGATCGCGTGTCACTGATTCGTATGACGCATCTCACACTCACATTGTGGGTTACGCCGATTGCCATCGATTCGAGAATCGGTGCAAGTAGCGACATTTTCACGTCACGATGCGACCGAAAATCGACACGATGCGACAATTCTATGTCATTTGGAGACAATTCTATGTCACTCCGTGCACGACACGAATTCCGACTTACGTCGGATCGTCTGCGATTTTTGACTGCTGGTTTTCGTATGGGTGATGACATTCTTAGCGGAACAATCGCGACTTCTGACGCAAAACGAATCGGTTTCTGTCATTCGATTTGACATCGTGGATGCAAGCGGTTAAAACAACATAATCAAAACCAGAACTCGTTCCAATTGTTGTCCAGTATAATCGTAATGGGTAAATTCGGTTTTGTAAATCATCCAGTTTCGTTGCAGGAGGCAATTGTCTCGAATGCGCAAACTCTTGTTTAGAATGCTACTTGATGGCAATTACGTACCTCAAAACGTCGGAAACGACTCGACCGAGGAAATCGCGATAGCTTTTAAAGGAGGCTGGCAGACAACCGGACGGCATACACCCGTGTTTCAAGACGGAGTTCTGGATCGCAACGCGTTCCGCTGGATATGGAAGCGGGCTAACGACTGGTACATCGACTTTGATGCGATGAAGAAGCAGTACGATATCTTCGATGGATTGAATTGGCTGAAGGGAGTCGCGACAGTTATTCCAGAGGTCTTCGATTACCCCGACCCGGCAGGTCGTGGAACAAACAAAAGTCTAGAGTTCCGGGTTTACCGGGAGGAGTTTGTAGTGGACCGTAACCGGAAAATATTCCTCAGTCACAAAACCTGTGATAAGCCAGTAATCCGCAAATACTTTGAGGTTCTGAAAACCCTCGGCTTTGATCCTTGGCTGGATGAAAAGGATATGGTTGCTGGTACATTGCTTCAGCGGGGCATCTTGGATGGTTTTGAGCAATCGTGTGCGGCAGTGTTCTTCATCACGCCCAGCTACTTGGACGAGAGTTTTTTGGCCATTGAAGTGGACTACGCAATAGAAGAGAAGCGCAAGAAGGGAGATCGCTTTTCGATCATCACCATGGTTTTTTCGGACAAAAAGCAGCAGAAGGGCAAGGTTCCCTCGCTGCTGAAACGGTTCGTTTGGAAGGAGCCGCAGACTCAACTGGAGGCACTGGACGAGATAGTTCGTGCGTTGCCGTTGGTTCCCAGTGAGCCGGGTTGGAGAGGGCACATCAGCAACGATGCCCCTTAGCCCGGATATTTCATCTGCGGTTTCGGGCGGGGCATTTCCTCGCTGCGACGGCGGAATTTGTTATTTTGAGCGGTTGCGGTCGATTGGGAGTGG
>JAYVXI010000062.1:0-7459 GCA_043785305.1 Limnoglobus sp.
GACCGCTGACGTCGCAGACTCGCACCCAGATAACTCTTGCTACGCATCAGGCTCCACGCCGACAACCGAAACGTGTACGCCGCGCGGCCCTTGCCGCGACGGGTCTTGCTCGACTGCACCTTGCCGCCCGTTTTCTTAAAGTTCGGACACAACCCCAGCCAGCTCGTGAAGTGCTTCACCGTCGGCCACTTCGTCATGTCCGTGCCGAGTTCGCTGATGAGCGTCACAGGAACTTCATTTGGCGGCGGACGGTAACCGCCCTTCTCTTTCCGTAATTCCCGTTTCCTCGCTGCTCGCTCTCGTTACTGAACTGTTGCGCCGCCCCCTCCACGCCGCAGGTATACTTGCGGTGTTCGATGTCACATCCACCCGGATCGAGAGGTGCGTCATGTTCCGTATCCGTTTGGCCTTACTCCTGTTGATAATCGCGTGCGGAAACAGCCGTGCGGAACCGGCGGCTCCGCTCGGGGCGCTGTCCAAGATGCCGGTCAAGGAAGTCACGGTGTTCAAGGATGGACATGCCTACGTCATCCATCAGGGAACGATGCCCGTCGATGTCTCGGGGAACGTGCTCCTCGACTTGCTCCCGTCGCCCGTGTTGGGGACGTTCTGGCCGTACAGCCTCGATAAGAAGGCGACACTTCAAAGCGTCACCGCAGGTCGGCGGCGCGTCAAAGTCGAACGTACGGCAGTCACATTACGCGAGTTGATCGAAGCCAACCTCGGTGCCGAAGTCGTCATCTCCGAAGGGGTGAAACCCGCGTATCCTGCGACGATCGTTCGGTTTCTCTCGCGGTCGTCGGAGGAACTCGACGCCACCTTGCCGCCGACCGGCACCGAGCACGTTCCGATTAAGGGAAACATTCTGTTGCTGAAAACGATTGAAGGCACGCGGGCCGTACCGGTCGAGCAGATCACCGACGTCAAGTTCGTCGGCAAATACGACACCAAAGTGAGCGAGGAGGAGTTTCGCAATTTGCTGACGATGAAGCTCGATTGGGCCGGTCAACCACCGGCGAACTCGGCCGAGGTCGGCATGGCCTACGTGCAGAAAGGCATTCGCTGGATTCCCAACTACCGGATCGAACTCGATGCCAATGGAAAAGCCGTCGTCAAACTTCAGGCGACGCTGCTGAACGAACTGACCGATCTGAAAGATGCCACCGTGAATCTCGTCATCGGCGTGCCGTCGTTCTACTTCAAGGAGACGACCGACCCGATCGCACTCACGGGGGCACTCGCCCAGCTTTCGACGTATTTTCAAACCGATGCCGCGACGCAATACGCGATGAGCAACTCGATGATGACGCAAGTCGCGCGCGGCGGCGAGGTCCGCGCGGGCGTTCCCGCACCGGTGAATCTCGGTCCGGAAGTCGGCGTGGCGGGCAGCCAGAACGAGGATCTATTCGTGTTCACCGTGAAGAACGTAACGCTCGCCAAAGGGCAGCGAATGGTGTTACCGATTTCCCAACACACGCTCGAATACAAGGATCTTTACACGCTCGACGTTCCCTATTCGCCACCGCAATCGTTCAAACAACATGCGAATAACGCGCAAGCCGCCGAACTCGTGAAGCTGATGAGCGAGGCGAAAGTCATGCACAAGTTACGGCTAACGAACGGCAACGCCCAACCGCTGACGACGGCTCCGGCATTGATCCTCCGCGACGGTAAAGTGCTGGCACAAGCGATGATGACGTACACCTCGAAGGGCGGCAGTGTCGATCTCACGCTGACAACGGCGGTCGATGTGCGGGTCAAGAAGAAAGATAAGGAGAGCAAGCGGACGCCGAACGTGGCCAATTTCAACAACGAGGCATTTTGGAGAATCGACATCGCGAGTTCGCTCGAACTGACCAACCAGAGCAACAAACCGATTGAAGTCGAAGTGACCCGCTACGTTTTAGGCAACGTCGACAAAGCCGGAGAGGGTGCGAAGGCCGAGATGGTGAACTTGCTGGAAGACGACGAGGGGTTGAACGTCGCATACCGGCCGGGCTGGTACGGCTATTACTCGTGGCCCGTCTGGTGGAGTCACTTCAACGGCGTCGGCCGCGTCACCTGGACCGCAAAGCTGGCACCGGGCCAGAGTGCCGAGCAATCGTACGAATGGCATTACTTCTGGCGATGACGTCCGGATTCCAAAATTCTCACTTGCGTCTCGTTCGGACTTAGGCCACAATTCTATTACTGCTGAATGAGGCCCTACTTCGGGCCTATCGTAACGACACGCCGGACGCGGAGCCTTTCTATGATCACACCCCGATACCGTCTAATTTTGGCGTGGGCAATAGCCATTGGCGCGGTTCCGTTTGCAGAGGCCGCCGAAGCGCCGTTACCGCTGCCTGCCGAAGTGAAATCGCTTGCGATCTACCCCTCCCCGCTCGTATTCAAGAGCAACGACGATGCGGCGCAAATCGTCGTCACGGCCACGCTTGCCGACGGTCGGCTACAAGACTTGACGCACGATGTAAAATTCGCGATTGCCGACGGCAAGACTGCAATGGTCACCGCAACGGGTCGGGCCAGCCCACTGGCGAACGGCACGTCCGAAATCGTCGTCACTTATGGCGATAAAGTCGTTCGCGCCCCGCTGACCGCCGCGCACGTCGGCGAGAACTTGCCGATCAACTTCCCGAATCAGGTCGTGCCCGTATTCACGAAACTCGGCTGCAACAGCGGGGGTTGCCACGGCAAAGGGAGTGGCCAGAACGGCTTCAAAATCTCGTTATTAGGCTTTGAACCCGAACTCGATTACATGACGCTCGTCAAGGAATCGCGTGGCCGACGGCTGTTCCCAGCATCGCCCGATGCCTCGTTATTCCTGCTCAAAGCGACCGGCCAAGCCCCGCACGGCGGCGGTCGCAAGATGGACCCCGGCAGCGACGAATACAAGATCGTCCGACGCTGGATCGCCTCCGGAATGCCTTGGGGCGAAGAGAAAGACCCCGTCGTGACGAAGATCAGCGTGTACCCCGATCACCGGATTTTGTCGCGTCAAAACAAGCAACAATTCGCGGTTTACGCGCACTACTCCGATGGCGGCATCGACGACATCACACGTCGGGCGCAGTACGAAAGTAACGATCAGGAAATCGCCGTCGTCGACGGCAACGGCCTCGTTCGCACGCTCGGAATGAGCGGCGAAGCGGCGATTATGGCTCGTTATCAGGGTTTTGTGGCGACTTTTCGCGCCACGGTGCCACTCGGCGTCAAGACGCCCGATTGGACCTTCGCCGAGAAGACAATCGTCGATCGTTTCACGGCCAAGAAATGGCGGGAATTGGGCCTCGTGCCCGCCGAACTGTCAACGGACGAGATCTTCGTTCGACGGGCCTTCCTGGACATCACAGGTACGCTGCCGACGCCGAAGCAAGTGAATGCGTTCGTGGCGGATACTTCGGCCACGAAACGCGACCAACTCATCGATACACTCGTCGAAACGCCGGAGTACAGTTACTACTTTGCGAACAAATGGGCCGATGTGCTGCGCGTGAAGCGCCGTGGCGAAGCCCAACGAGCCGAGGGAACGTTCGCGTTCCACGACTGGATTCGCCAAGCGGTGGCGAGCGACATGCCGTACAGCGAGTTCGCCCGTGCCATCGTGGCCGCCAGTGGCGATGAGACGAAGAACCCGCCAGCGGTGTGGTACAAGGAGATCGACAAGCCCGAGCAGTTCGTCGACGACGTCTCGCAAGTGTTTCTGGGCCAACGCCTCACGTGTGCCCAATGCCACCACCACCCATACGAAAAATGGGGCCAAGACGACTATTGGGGCCTCGCCGCATTCTTCGGTCGCGTCGGCCGCAAAGACGTTACCGTAGCCAGCGCCGATGCAAACCAAACGAAAAAGAAGCAGACGATTTACATTAAATCGACCGGCAACGTCACGAACAAACGCACCAACAAGACCGCAGTGACGAAACCGCTCGATGGCACGGTGATGGACGTCGATGAAAACGACGATCCCCGCCAGAAACTCGCCGACTGGATGACCGACGCGAAGAACCCATTCTTCGCGAAAACCGTTGCCAACCGCTACTGGGCACACTTCTTCACCCGCGGCATCGTCGATCCGCTCGACGACATGCGCGTGACGAATCCGCCATCGAACCCGGAACTGCTCGATGCGCTCACCAAGAGTGTGATCGACGGCAATTATTCGTTAAAGACACTCGTGAAGACGATCTGCAAGAGCCGTACTTATCAACTGAGTGCGGTGCCGAACGAGTTCAACAAGCACGACAAGCAAACCTACGCACGCTACTACCCGAAGCGATTGAGTGCCGAAGTGCTCTTGGATGCGGTCAATCAGGTGACCGACAGCCCGCAATCGTTCGGCGGTCTGCCGAAAGATCGCAACGCCCCCACACGGGCGATCATGCTGCCCGACGAGTCGTTTAGCTCGTACTTCCTCGAAGTGTTCGGCAAACCGCAGCGAATCAGCGCCTGCGAGTGCGAACGGGTCAACGAAGCCAACCTGGCTCAGGCGTTGCACCTACTGAACAGCGACGACATTCAAGGGAAGATTTCGCGAGGTGCGGGCCGTGCCGATCAACTATCGAAGGCCGAAGACAAGCGAAGCGATGCCGAAAAGGTGAGCGAGTTGTTCCAATGGTCGTTTGGGCGGAAGCCGTCCGCCGAAGACCTGAAAGCGGCCATCGACCACATCGACGCGACGATCAAGAAAAGCGGCCCGAACGCTAAGAAGACCGCTTACGAGAACATCGTCTGGGCACTGTTGAATGCGAAAGAGTTCGCATTCAACCAGTAAGCGACAAAATCGCCCGCGGTGTTACCGCGGGCGATTTCATTTACGAACGCTTCTTAACGTGGATTTCCAGGCTGCCGATCGAAAGCTTCGTCTGCCCGGCGTCCATGATGTCGTCGAACACGGCGATCGTGCCTTCGTGGTCGAGACGATAGAAATTAAACTTCCCCGCTCGGCGGAAGTCGATGAGGCCCGCACGCTTGAGTTGCGTCAGGTGGTGGCTGACGGCGGGCTGCGATTGATCGAGTGCCACGCTGATTGCGGACACGTTCATCTCGCCGTTTTCCACGAACAGCGTCAACATCTGCAACCGCGTTTCATCGGCCAGGGCGTGGAACAGCGCCGCCTTGGCCCGAAGTCGTTTGTCGTTGATGTACGCCCGTTGGCGATCTTTGGTCGGTGCAACGATCTTCGTAGTCATGATGTCCACTCCCTAACGTCTCGAACGTGTCGCGTGTACGGAAGTCGCACACGGTTTTAACAGAACCCCATTCATCGGATACGTTATTGTTTAGGTGAGTTTACCAGAACTATTCCAAAAATCTTTCAAAAATCTTTGTTCGGACGTCAATTTTCGTACGCTTTAGGGTAAAAATCGGACTCAATGTTCGATTTGGAACCAATCGGGAGATGTCGCTTCGTACTTAGAATAAAGGTCATCTGCATCGATCGGTCGGAAATCGATGCCCTGGTCGCGAAATTCCGCCACAAAGTTGGAAATTCCGTCGAGTGCGACCAAATATTGCCGGGTGAAACAGCATTCTTCGGTCTGAAATTGCGTCGTTTCCGCGTAGACCTTCTCGTAATCGTCGGGTTTCGTTCGCAGCATGTGCGTCCAGAAGGCATACAGCCGCGATTGAAACGCCGCGGTCGCTTCGCCGGGTTTCGATGCAATGGTCACACAAACGTACTCAGTCATGCGGTATTCCCCTGAGATTTGTGATGCGACTCGAACGAAAAAAAACAAGGGCCGTCTGCTGGGGGAGCAGACGGCCCTCGTTTTATAGGGGGAATATCGACAAAACTCGCGCCATGGGGGTGGCACGCTTTACCGACCGGAATGGTTCAGGGGGTGAATCCGGTCGCGTTGAGTCGTGAATAATGCAGTCGTCGTGCCAAACGGATCGAAGAATCGCTCGTATGCCGCAAGTGATTCTAAATAGTGCAGTTACGCAAATCACTTTCGTTCGTCGTCGTCCGAGTTTGTAATTCGGACTACGACTTCGGTAATTACTACCTGGAAATTGTTGCAAAATTAACCATTTCGGAAATTAAACCACCTTCTTCAACATCGAGATCCGCCCGCCGTTCACCCACTCGACGAGCAGGATGTTGCCGTCTTTGTCGAAGGCCGCATCGTGCGGGTGGACGAACTTGCCGTTCGCCCACTCCTTCGGCTCTGCGCGGATTTTCATCTTCAGCACTTCCGTACGCCACGCCGCATCGTCGCCGAGGTTCACGATCAGCTTGCCATCTTTGCCGAACAGCCCGATCCGTGCGTGCAGGTCGGTCACCATCATCACATCGCCCTGAATGTCGATATTCGCCGGGAACAACACCACGCCCTTTTCGGTCAGCGACAGGAACTTGCCGTCGAGCGAAAAGGTTTGCAGGCGAGCGTTGGCTCGATCGCAGACGACGATCGTTGGCTGCTCTTTGTTGCGCAGATCGACCCACTGCCCGTGCGGCGTTTGGAACTGGCCTTCCGCTTTGCCCGACCCGCCGAAAGTAGATGTGAGCTTCGCGTCCTTGTCGTAAATCATCAGGTAATTCGAGCCGTAACCGTCGCCGACGATGAAGCCGCCATCGGGCGTGAACGCCACGTTCGTCGGGTTGTACGCGGTTTTCGGGTTCTCGTATTCCTTGATTTCCGGACGGCCCTTCTGCCAAACCGTCTCGCCCTTCAAGTTCGTTTTGACGATCTTCAGCTTCGGCGTCCAGGTGTTCGTGAGGTAGATAAATTCCTCGCCGCCCTCTTTGCGAATCTCGATCCCGTGCCCGCCGCCGTGCCACTCCTTGCCGAACGACCGAACGAATTTCCCCTTGGAATCGAGCACGATCACGCAATCGAGGCCCTTCATCCCCGCGTGGCCTTGGTGCGTAATGTAGATCAATCCTTCGGAGTCGATGGCCACGTTGTGCGTCGTTTGCCACTCGAGGTCGCCGGGGAGCGTGCCCCAGTTGTGGTGGCATTCGTACTGGTACGCCCCTTCGCCGACGATCGGATGTGCGGGATCGACTCGCTTCTCCGCACCGAGGAGTATCGGCCCCGTCGCCGCCGTAGCGGCCAACGCAACAGTCGAGGATTTGAGGAACTTGCGACGATTCATAGTGGCACCTTTTTCAGAAGAGGAAACGTCGAATCAGTGTAAACGCTGTCGCGCCATCACGCAACCAGTCGTGCCAGAATCGACGTAAGTCACAATTCCGGAGGCTCCAAAACTCTGTTTTCGGGTGTTTTCCCGTCTCAAAATGCCACTTTTCGATCGCAAATATCTGATCCGTTTCGAGGGATTTTGCCGTGTCTCGCACTTCTCTTGTGGGTTACGGCGACGGTCACTCGATTGGCACTCGCCGCAACTACCGACCAAAAATCGACCGAGCACGACATAAAATCGACCGAGCACGACATTCTCACGACACTTGGAGACAATCTCACGACACGTCGAAATTCCGACTTACGTCGGA
>JAYVXI010000063.1:0-21933 GCA_043785305.1 Limnoglobus sp.
GCTAGCGAGGGATTACTGTCGTTTCTGCGATGTCGTGCCTTCTCGCGGGTTCCCCTCGCTGGCGCGTCGGGCTAACAAAAACGTATCGAATCACCCCGCCCGAAGTATATCGGTTATCGTATTCACCCGGTAAGGTCGGGCTTCGGGCGGATCATCAGGACGAGTGCCACCGATACGAGCGCGAGGCTGGCGAACGCGCTGAAGATGACGTTGAGCGGAACGTGTTGATCGCGAAGGATGCCGAAGCCCCAGTCGGCGAGTCCGCCGCAACTGATGCTGACGAAGTTCATGATGCCGTAGCCGGTGGCGCGTTGTTCGGGCCGCACGATCTGACAAAGGATCGGCATATTGTTGCCATCGAAGAAGCCCCAGCCGATGCCGAAAAGGATCAGGAACGCGATGGCGATACCGAGCGTGTTCGCGTTGCCGACGCCGAACATCGCCGGGATGATGCAGCCCATGCCGATGGCGCTGACGTAAATTCGCCCGCGGATCGAATGTCGCATCCAGCGATCCGCCAACCAGCCGCCGCCGAGTGCGCCGACAATCGCGGCCACCTGCCAATACAGCGTCGCCGCCACACCCGCCTGCCCTTGCCCGATGTTAAATTGCTGTTTCAAGATCGCGGGCATCCAGTCGCGGATCACCCACCCGGCGAGCGCGGGCAACGTGAAGTACAACACCATTAAAATGAACGAGCGATTGCGCGCCAATAGACCGACGCTCGCAAATGGCGAGAGCGCAACCGTCGAAATTGGGTCGCGGTTCGCATCGCGCAGTAGCAACAGCAATGGCACCGCGTAGATCATGCCGCAGACGCCACACACATCGAACGCGAACCGCCAGCCGAGGTCGGGCGCATCGGCGACGTAGCCGCCGAACCCGCCCGCGATGACGCCGCAATAGATGGCAATCTGGTGCAAGCCCACGGCGCGGGAGCGCGTGGCATTCGAGTGGAAATCCGCAATCAGCGCGAGCGCCGCCGGAATGTAAAATGCCTCGCTAATTCCCATGAGCGAACGGGCCAAAAGTAACTCGTCGAAGGTGCGAACGTGCCCCGTGTAATAGGTAATTGCCGACCAAACAAAGAGACTGCCGCAGATGGTGTAACGTCGACTGAACCGATCTGCCACGTAGCCGCCGAGCGGGCTGAGAAACGCATACACCCACTTGAACTGCCCGAGCATGAACCCCCAGTTCGCGTCGCTGCCGATGCTGGGAATGTCGGCCATAACGGAGAACTTCATCGACGCCAGCATCTGGCGATCGAGGTAATTCAGCATCGCGACCGGCCACAACAGCAGGACGATGAGCCACGCCAAGCGAGTGTGCGAATACGCCATCGAAAGTTTCATGGGTACGAGACGCGAGTGATGGCAGACACACGATGAGGTTTATGATATGGTTCAGTATTCGCGTGGATCGTGGCGATGGGGTAACAAAACTTGCGGGTATTCCTCAATGTCGATCCGCGAGAACTTCGGTTGCCACGATCTCGTCGATCCGGCGCAGACCCGTTCAAACTTCATCGGCAGATCGCTCGGCACGGCACGTCTACGCGGGGGATGCCGATAATCGAAGTGAGCCGAGGGCCCGATGGTGATTTGGTTATAAACAATGGAGTGACTAGGGCAACTCGGGTTGCCATGCTCATCCCTGGCATGTTGGTGCGGGTCGAAGTGATTGACGACTTGCCAATCCCAGTCGGCTCGTTCCCGAAAGTAGGAGATCTGCTGCCATGACGAATACTTCTGGCGACGACTTGATGTTAGCGATGGCAGAACTGCGGACGATGTTCCCCGATTGGCGGATAGGTCAACTCGTTGCGAGCCTGGCACAGGCGGCAGGCCGAGATGGCGAAGGGGCGGTATGGGAAATCGAAGACGAACAACTGCTTGCCGCGGCACGTCGATTGATCCTACGGAATGCAGCTCGGCAGTTGGCAGAATCCGCGACGTGACCAGTATCGAACGGCTTATGCCAGTACCCTACGTCCGCTTCTCGTGATCGAGTCCCATCAGGTGGAGTATCGTCGCGTGGAGATCGTGGAGGTGGACGCGATCTTCAATCCAAACGAGAGTGGTGCGAACGGCAAACATCTCGACTCCTCGAATCGGGGCGGGTACGAAATCGCGAGCGCGAAACTGGGATTCGAGCCGTTCCGTTCGTGCGATCGGATCGTATCCTATTCCCTATCCGAACTGACAGTACCCGAACAGCGACCGAATATCGACATGAAACCGTACCATCTTTGCGGCATCGGAAATGCCATCGTCGATGTCTTCCTCGAACTGAGCGATGCGGAATTCGCACCGCTCGGGTTCGAGCGCGGCACGATGCGCCTCGTCGAGAAAGCCGAGCAAGACAGCTTGTTCCGCGCCTTCCAGGATGCCAACCGCGACCTGCCGCTCGTTAGCGGTGGCTCGGTGGCGAATAGCGTGATCGCGCTGTCGCAACTCGGCGGGAAGGGCGCGTTCATCGGCTGCGTCGGCGACGACCAGTACGGAATGCACTATGCATCCGAGTTCGAGAAACTCGACATCGACATCGGCAACCCGATCCTTCGCGGCGAGGCAACGGGCACGTGCGTCTGCGTGATTACACCCGATGCCGAGCGCACGATGCGTACGCACCTCGGTGTTGCCAGCCACCTGGCGGCCCGGCACATCGATGCCGCACGCATTCAAAACAGCGAGTGGTTGTTCATCGAAGGCTACGTGTTCGCGAACCCCGAAACGGGTCAATTGGCGATCAAGGAAGCGATTGCCGTCGCCAAGGCCGCTGGCACGAAGATCGCGTTGACGTGCTCCGATGCCTTCGTGCCCGCCGTGTTCGGCACCGCGTTCCATGAGGCCCTTCGCCATAGTGATCTGCTGTTCTGCAACGCCCCCGAAGCCTGTGCCGTCACGGGTGTCGAGAAACCCGAAGAGGCGTTCGCGAAGCTCAAGGAACTCGTTGCGAACGCGGTCGTCACCGATGGGCCGAACGGCGCGTTCGTGCGGTTCGGCGGCGCGGAATATCACGTGCCCGCGTTTGCGTGCAAGCCGATTGACTTGACCGGCGCGGGCGACATGTTCGCGGGGGCGTTCCTCTACGGGATCACGCAAGGGCTTCGGCCCGATGTGGCGGCCCGCGGCGCGAACCTGCTGGCGATGAAGGTCATCACGCAAGTCGGGGCGCGGATCCACCACAGTACGAAATCGCTTTGGGACGAAGCCGTCCGGGGGGCATAAGCATGGCACGCTCGAAACTGTTTCTGGCGGTCGACGTCGGTTCCGACATCCGCAATTACGCGGTGCTGATGCAGCAAACGCTCGCGAAAACCGGCGCGGCGGTGAAGTGGGTCGAGCCGCACAACCTGCACGTCACGCTGAATTTCCTCGGCGATGTCGACGACCGCGACATGCACACCGTCTGCCGGGCCGTGACCGCTGTGGCGGCGAACGAGCCGGGGTTCGCGTTGTCGATCGCGGGCATCGGCGCGTTCCCCACGGTGCGACGGCCGAAGACGATCTGGGGCGGAATCGCCGAAGGCACGGACTCGTTGAAGCGACTCTACGAGACGCTCGAACCGAAGTTCCTGGCGCTCGGTTTGTACCGCAAAGAAGAACGCGGCTACACGCCACACCTGACGTTGGGCCGCGGCAAAGATGAATCCGAGGAAGGGCTGCTCGCAACAGAAATCGCGAAGCACGTCGCGTGGCACGGCGGCGAAGAGTTCATCGACGAAGTGATGATCTACTCGAGCGAACTGACCCGCGACGGCCCCGTCTACGCCCTGGTCGGCCGCGGCAAACTGGGCGGGTGACGGCGATCGCTATTTCGTCCAGTCCACCCAATTTAGCCCCGGTACGCGGCCAAAATCGCGGATGTTGTCCGTCACCACGGTTGCGCCCAGTTCCAGTGCCAGCGCCGCCAACCGGAGATCATTGCGCCCTACGTTGAGCTTCATGCGACGTAAGACTTCGTGCCGTGCCACCGCCGCTTCTGTGATTGCAATGAGGGTATATCGTGAAAGAAACCGTAATGAATCATTCAGACGGTTTGCACCACTGGCTTGCTGCTGGGGGGTAAGAGCACGTTGAAGAAAGGACAACCACCCGCCGACGACTTCTTCAACATTGACAGAGGCAATGCCGATCACATGACCAGTGTTTGGTTCGGAATACGCCATTTGACTCGCAATAGCCTTCGTGTGGCCATTGCGTAGATGTGTGATGGTGGTAGTATCGAGCAGGAAAAGTGTCATCAGTCTGAATCCTCGACCGCATTCGCCACTTTTCGATATTCCTCAAACGCGATTTCCATTTCGGCATGTAGCGGATCGGCACGCATTCGTGCGCAGATTTCCTCTGTCGTCTCCGTATCGGTCAGCGTTAGCGTCCGAATCTTGCCACCGTTTTGCAACCGCTTTCGCAGGGCGGCGTTCAACGCAATCATTGCCGCCGACTCCGTTGCACCTTCGGCAATTAACGGAACGGGGCTTTGCGTGGACGCGCGGTAGCCTGTTGATGATGGCTCGACGAGTACAGCGATTTCCATGATTGTGACCTCAGTGTTAGCGGCATTGTACACAATGATCGCGATCTGTAATAAGAGGAACAAGAACGAAAGCGGCTTCATGGCAACGGTAAGCGGGGTCGAAGTCACGTATGTTGGCTCGCAGTGAATCGATCGACGTTTCGCCGCGCCGCCGGGAGTCTCACCTTCCTTACGAGTCTCCCACCGGGATGAACCCGGTGGCTCGTAAGACGTTCGATTTCCCAGCAGTAATTGCAGCTTCGTTGCTGGCGATTGTCGGTGGCTTGCCGTTGCTGCCGGGGTAGATGCTGCGGCGGGCGAGTGGGTAGGCTTCGGTGCGGAGGTGGCCGAGCATGTGGTGGCCGCTGCGGCGTTCGCGTTCGGCGCGGAGGGCGAGGATGTCGATCGGTGCGATGACGATCTTTTCGTTGGGACCGGGGTCGGCTTGCGCGAGAATGCGGCCATCATAGTCGACGATCATGCTGCCGCCGGGCCACGAGAATGGCGGGTAGTTATCGGCGGAGGCCGCCTGATTCGAGGCCACCACGTACGCGATATTTTCCATCGCGCGGCAACGGTTGATGAGCGTCCACCAGTCCATCGGCGCGGTTGCGCCCCATGGGTCCATGTACGCCGAGACGCGGACGAGAACCTCCGCACCCGCAAGTGCGAGTTCGCGAATCGCCTCGGGGAACAGCCAGTCGTAGCAGATTGCGGTGCCGATGTGGCCGATCTCGGTATCGGCGACGGGGAAGAGCGGGTCGGGGTAGTTCGCAAGATCGTGCGGGCTGGTGTGTACCTCCCAAGGGATCCACGTGTTCACTTTGCGGTAACGGTAGAGAATGCCATCGGGCGAAATCAGGCACGTCGCGTTGAACGCATGGCCGGGGAACCGCGTATCGGATTCGATGAAGCTCCCCGTCTGAATGAACACGCCGTGCTGTTTGCAAAAGCGGTGATAGCGGTCGGTGTGCTCGTTCGGGATTGGCACCGCCAGTTGATCGAGCAGTTCTTCTGCGGTTTCATATATCGGTGCGGCGTGCGCGAACTCGGGAAATGTAATCAGCTTCACATCGCCGAACGGACGATACCCCACGACGGCACGCTCGGCCATCGTCAGCATGTGGCTGACGTTGGAAGCGATCTCGCTCCGGTGCTTCGGGTTCGGTCGATTCGTCTGGCAAGCGGCGGCGAGGTAACGTAGCATAGCGGTGTTGCTGTTAAGGATTTTGTCTGGCTGGTATTGGTATACGAATCGTCTTACTTCAACGACAAATGTGAATCATGATGCCGATGAAACCGAGTGGCAAAATCGACTTGGAACATCGCGCATATTTTTTAGCCGAAACATCCGAAGATTCGCAGTTCGTTGCTGCATCCGGAGATGGCCACATTAGCCTTGTCGATCGTTCCACGAATTCGGTTCGATGCCAACGCCCGACGGCAAACCTGAAGGCGATTTCCTGTCATCCGACCGAACCGATTCTCGCCTATGCGGATGGCGAGACAGGTTCGATAAGCATCCAGACCCTCTCGGGCAAGTTGGTTACGCAACTCGAACCCACCCACAAGTTGGCAAAATCTCAGAGCACAAAAGGCTATAGCAACTGTTTTTTCGACCTGAGTGGCAAGTACATTTGGCTTGCGACTCCTCAAAGCGACGACGAATGCGAAATTTCACTGCTCAAAACGAATGATTGGTCAGTGACGCATCGAGAACGGATTCACGACGACTTTTTTGCCAGCAATTGGTCTTTTCAATCGTTGAGAAGACCTGATTCTGTCAGTCTGTACATTGCAGCAGGACAGGATGGACAGGAGGTCCATTTTCTCAAGCAGAAAGATGGTCACTTTACTCGACGTAGAATCGATTTGTTGTCCAACTCCACACCACCCGTATTTTCGCCGGATAGCGAACGATTTTTGACGTTGAACGAGGAAAATGGAATCTGCCAGTTCGACTTTGCCAGTATGACCAGAATCGGTTCAGAAATGTACTTCACCGATGAAGACGATCAATTTGACACATCAATGTGCTATCTCGATTCTCAAAGACTGCTGGTTAGCACAAACGCGGGTCGAATTTTTATGGTCAACGCGGATAAGATGTTGATCACTGATGAAATCGCTCTTGAAAGACATGAACCACGACCAACACACGTGTATTATCCAACCTTGACTGATGACAACGGTATTGCCACTGATATTTCGTGGTATCAACAATTGAACCGGGCTATTGTTTTCGTCTTTCAACGGAAGCTAAAAAACAATGCGACGATCTGGAAAGATTCGCTACTATGGTATGTCGTTTAGAAAATGTGGCTGACGTTGGAAGCGATCTCGCTCCGGTGCTTCGGGTTCGGTCGATTCGTCTGGCAAGCGGCCGCGAGGTAACGTAGCATAGCGGTGTCGGTTTTTTGTGGTGCGGGCCGGATGATCATTCGCCACTCACCACCATACGAATTATTCTTCGCTCTCGTTCTCCCGAGTCTTTTTCCATGGAAACGCCAACCTCTCCCGACACGACGCCCGTGCCTGCTCCACTACCGGTTCGCCGGGCGGGTGGGCGGCGCGCGTTGCCGCAGACACTCACGCCGACGCTGTGGCTGTTGCTGTTTTTCACGTTCTTCTGCGTGGCCGTGCTCGGAGCGAGCGGTGCGTACCTGAGTGCCGTGAGTTTGCTCGAGTGGTTCAACAAGTCGCGCGGGGCGAGCTTCTCGACGACGTTCACCTTGTGGATGTTCCTCAGCCACGGCGCGGTCGGTATCGCGATCTTCGTGCCGTTCGTCGTGTTCGCACTTTGGCACATGCGAAAAGGTTTGAAGATCAACAACCCTGCCGCGATCCGGCGTGGCCTCTGGCTCACCGGCATCGGCCTGATTATCGGCGTCACCGGGTTCGCGCTGTTTCAGTTCGACGGCCTGCCGCAACTGCCCACCGGCACGATTTCGCGTTCGACCGTATATTGGCTGCACGTCGTGTTGCCCGTACTGTCGATCTACGTCTACGTCGCGCACCGTCGCAAGGGGCCGAACATCCGTTGGCGTTACGCGAAAATGTGGGCGATGGGCGTCGTCGCGTTCGTCGGCGGCATGATGGTTTTGCACAGTCAATCGCCCGCGAAGTGGTTCGCCATCGGCCCGAAAGACGGCGACAAATACTTCCACCCCTCCGAGGCCCGCACTGCCGACGGCAAGTTCATTCCCATCGAATCGCTCAACTCCGACACCTACTGTATGCAGTGTCACAAGGAGATCTACAACGATCACCTGCACTCCGCACACAAGTTCAGTTCGTTCAACAATCCCGCTTACTTATCGAGCGTGCTGGAAACGCGCAAAGTCGCACTCGAACGCGATGGCAACGTCAAGGCGAGCCGCTGGTGTGCGGGTTGCCACGACCCCGTGCCGTTCTTCTCGGGCTTGTTCGACGACCCGACGTTCGACATGGAAAAGCACGTCGCGGGCCATGCGGGCATCACGTGCGTGGCGTGCCATTCGATCTCGGAAGTTCACAGTACGACGGGCAACGCCGCATACACGATCGAATCGCCCGACCACTACCCGTTCGCGTTCAGCAGTAGCGACACGATGCGGATGCTGAGCAACCAGATCATCAAGGCGAAGCCGGACGTCCACAAGAAATCGTTCCTGAAGCCGTTGCACAAGACCGCCGAGTTCTGTTCGACGTGCCATAAGGTGTCGCTGCCGGTCGAACTGAACCACTACAAGGACTTCCTCCGCGGGCAGAACCACTACGATTCGTTCCTGCTGAGCGGCGCATCGGGGAACGGGGCACGCAGCTTCTATTACCCGCCGAAAGCGAGCGCGAATTGCTCGACGTGCCACATGAACTTGAAGCCCGCCGGCGACCCGAACGAGAACTTCGCCGCCCGCGATTTCGACGGCAGCGGCGTTCGCAAAAACCACAACCACCTGTTCCTCGGGGCGAACACCGGCCTGCCGACGCTACTCAAAACCGACCCGCGCTACGCAGATCGTGCGGACGGTTTCGACAAGGTGATTCGCGAACATACCGACTTCCTGCGCGGCATCGACCCCGAAGGCAAAGACAAGAAACTCCGCATCGACCTGTTCGCGATCAAGGACGGCGCAACGACCGACGCGGAGAAGCTGATCGCGCCGTTGCGGCCGAACTTGCCGAAGCTGAAACCGGGCCAGTCGTATACCGTCGAAGTCGTGATTCGCACTCTGAACATCGGGCACCACTTCAGCCAAGGTACCGTCGATTCGAACGAAATTTGGGTGGACTTCCAGGCGAAGAGCGGCAACAAGGAGATCGCACACAGCGGCGCTCTCAGCGGGCCGAACGACACCGGCGAACTCGACAAATGGGCGCACATGATTAACGTCCACATGCTCGACCGCAACGGCAACCGCATCAATCGCCGCAACCCGCAGGACATCTTCACGCCGCTCTACGATCACCAGATTCCACCGGGTGCGGCCGTCGTCGTCCACTATCGGCTCGACGTACCGAAAGACCTGACCGCGCCGATCGACCTGAACGTGAAACTGCGTTACCGCAAGTTCGACTACGAGTATATGAGCATCGTTCACAAAGGCGGCGCGGTACCGGCGTTGCCGATCGTCGACATTTGCGAAGACAAAGTGACGCTGCCCGTCGAAGGCGTCGCGGTCGAAGTGCCCGCACAAACCTCGAAGATCGCCGCCGGGTGGCAGCGCTGGAACGACTACGGCATCGCCAACCTCATCGAAGGCGGCGTCGGCGCGCGGAAGGGCCACTTCCGCCAAGCCGAGGCCGCGTTCCAGAAGTTGCTGACGCTCGATGCTCCCGATGCGGTATCGCACGCGCACATGAATTTATCGCGGGTGTACATCGATGAAGGCCGCCTCGACGATGCCGCACGCCACCTGAAACTCGCCGGGGATGCGAAGGCCCCGTGGTGGACGCTGTCGTGGTTGACCGCCGTCGTGAACAGCGAACGCGCGACGAAGGAAGGCCTCGATGCCGCGATCCCCGACCTCGAGAAAATCGTCTCGCCGGGCAGCCATCAGCCATCGGATCGCGGGTTCGACTTTACGAAGGACTACATCATTCAAAACCTGCTCGCGAACCGCTTGTTCAAGCGCCGCGAATTCGAACTCGATGGCTCCGACGCGCAGCGGCAGTACGTGTTGCGGGCGGTGGTATCCGCACAGAAAGTCCTCGCGCTCGATAGCGAAGATGTGCAGGCGCACGATCTGTTGCGGCAAGCCTACGGGTATCTGTCCGGTTCGGGTGGCCCCGAATCGACCGGCACCACCGAGCCGAACCTGATCGACCTGCCGGTGCTGGCGAAGCAGTTCGCCGACGCGAAACTGCCGAAGCCCGAGCGAATGATTTTCGCGGCACGGCTCATCCAAGGACTCGACGGGTTAGCCAAGCGAGCACCGCAAGCCGACCAGCCGAAGATCGCCACACTGCGCGGCATTCTGAAGGAAGTCCGCCCCGCGTTCGACGACAAATCCGACCCCGAGTTCACCGCGACAACCGCCGCACTACTGTCGGCACTGCACCGCGAATTTCACCTGATGTACAAGCCCGACGAAGTCGCACGATCGACCGCCACGCGCATCTACCGCGAGAAAAACCCGATCGCGAACTACGCAGCCCGCGACCGAGTCATCTATCCGACAACACCGACGCACCGCGAAACGATTCTCGGCGGCGGCGAACTGTCGGCGAAATAGCATTCGCCGCGATGCGTAAATCGCGGCGAATTTATCGCGGCGAATTTACTTCTTCGTCGAGCAGCCTCGCTTCTTGCGGAGTTCGGCGGCACGGTCGTAACCGTCGGCCAGAGCGCCGCGAGCGCGTTCCCACGGCAGTGGCGGTGGCTCGGGTTGGTTCTCGTATTCGGTCTGCAAGCCCGTTTCGATTTCGGCGAAACTCTTGCCAACGTTGTTCGACTCGGCCTTGGCACCGTGACGATACACCGGCTGGAACGTGTCGTAGTCGCCGTCCTGTGCATAATCGCGCGTCTCGAATTCATCGCGAAGATAGCTATCTTCGGATGTCGGGTCGATGTACTCGCCCGCTTCTTTACCCGCGTATCCACCCGCCACGCCGCCGATGATGGCACCGGCCACAGCGCCGATTGGCCCAGCCAGAACGCCCGCAGCAAACCCCGTTGCCGCACCACCGAGTGCCGCACCCACGCCGGTTTCGATCGGGTGAGCACCGGGCTTCCCCGAAATCGGATCGAGGTTGCCCGGACCCGTCGGTGGCAGGTCTAACGTCTTCTTCGATTCGGTCAAAGTCGCCATTGCAATCCCCTCAAAAATGTGTGCCCATCACTGAGGGAAGCAGAATCCCGTGTGAGAGCAGTTACGGGCAAATGCACACCACGTGCCAACGCGATGCTTCCGGCACCAACTTTGCAGTTTTGAACTCGCGCGTGCTCTCCGTAAGTTAAAGGCACGAACCATCCCCGTTTCGACGATCGACCTTTTGGAGATAGCTCATGGCCAGAAAAACCGTACTCGGCAAAGTTCGCGAAGCCATCGTCGATGCCGCCGACAAACACGTCGTCCATCCCGTCGGGGAGAAACTCGGCCTGATCGATGCACCCGAAGCAAAACCCGATGAAGTGGTTGCCGCACCGAAAGCGAAGTCGACGCGGAAATCGCGAATGCTAACGAAAGGGTTACCCGGCGCAAGGCCATCGACGAAGTCGTCGCACGAGCCGGAAAACCGCACGGGCCGTTCGCGATAAGAGAAATTAAAAGTATAACCACGGATTACACGGAAATAATACGGAACAGAGTATTGAATTTATTTCACATTTCGCATTCCGCTACTCGGCTTCTTATTCCGTGATTTCCGTGAATTCCGTGGTTGCATTTTTGATACCCACGCGGCACCGAGTGCCATCATCGTGGCTGCGAAGAGTAAGCCGGTGCTCCAGCCGTACATCATGACGAGCCAGCCGACCATGAGGCTGGCTCCGACGTCGCCGAGGCCGTTGACGACGGCGAGGACGCCGTAGGCGGTGCCGTGAATGGCTTTGTCCGTCACGAACTCCGCGACGAGCGGCGGCTCGATCGTTTCCTGAATCGCCATGTACGTTCCCGCCAGTGCGAACAGCGCGCCCCAGCCGATGAGCGAGCCATCGACGATCGTCATCCATGCGGCGAACAGGCCCATCGTCAGCGCGCCCAACACGTAGCCGATGAACAACAGTTTGCGGTGACCGATCCGGTCGCCGAACCAACCGGCAGGGAACGCCATCGCGGCTTGCACGGCATTTCGCCACGCATAACAGAGTATCCCCGCGATGGCGGCGCGTTGCGGATGGTCGGAGATGCCATCGAGCGGCAGGTATTGAATCGCGGCGAGGATCAACAGCGTGTGCGAAAAGTCGCCGAGGCCGAACAGCCCGACGCCGACGAGAAACTTGCGATAGCTCGCGGGTAACATCGCGATCGATGCCCCGAGCCGTAGCCCCGGTTTCGGCGTGAAGCGCTGTTCCCGGACGAGCAGCGCGAACGTGAGTGCGGCACCCAGCCCCGGTATCAGCGTCAGCCAGAACGCCATCGCGTACGTGCCGTGCGGGTCGTACCCCAACACGTTTGCGGCGGGGATCTGATAGAGCAAGTACGCCGCAAGCAACGGCCCGACGACAGCGCCGAGCGTGTCGCCCGCTTTGTGGAAACCGAACGCTTTCCCCCGGTGTGCGGGGTCGACGGCATCGGTGATGATCGCGTTCCGCAACGGCCCGCGAATCCCCTTGCCGAGCCACGCCAGCGACTTCGCCACCAGCACCAACGGCCACGCCACAGCCAGCGCGCAGAGTGCGAACGCGGACCCCGTCAGCACGTACCCGGTCACGACGAGCACCTTGCGTTTGCCGATGCGGTCGCTCCACCAACCGACGAGAATCTTCGCGGAATTCGAAATGAACTCGGCCGCCGCCTCGATCGCACCGAGTACCTGCGCGGCTTGGCCGAACGGCAGCCCGAGCAAAATCAGAAACGACGGCAGCAACGATGTCGCCAACTCGTAACCGACGTCGGCCAGGAAACTCGTCAGCCCCGCGCCGACCACCGTGCGGTTCAACCATGCTGTCATATACTTCTCGCGGTCGGAAATGAGACGTTACCGTTAGTCCGACGCGCTAGCGAGGGATTGCTATCGTTTCTGCAATGTCGTGCCTTCACGCGGGTTCCCCTCGCTTGCGCGTTTTGAAGTTTAGCCCAGGGGTACGACGTAAGACGTCTAACCCTGGGCTAAATGATGGAACCCCGTTGGGGTAAATCCATAGCCGATTCTTACCCCAACGGGGTTAAATCCCATAGCCCAGGGTTAGACGCTTCGTCGTACCCCTGGGTAGCTATCGTTTCTGCAATGTGCCTTCACGCGGGTTCCTCTCGCTTGCGCGTCGGGCTAACAAAACGTATCGAATCACCCCGCTCAATGTATAACGACGACCTTTCGAGGGGCTGCAATGCGGCCACGGCGGCATGGCGCGACGATTCGAGCGGGATCGCTTCCTCGACGACGAACGGGCCGACGCGAGTTCGACGCAGTTCCTGTACCAGTCCGCCCACGCCGAAAATGGCACCCAGATCGCGGGCGATACTGCGAACGTACGTGCCTTTCCCACAATCGATTTCGAGTTCGAGATACGGCCAGTCGTACGATAAAAACCGGATCGCATCGACGCGGACAGTACGCGGCTCGAGCTTCGGATCGATGCCACGGCGTGCCAACTTATGCGCGCGCTTGCCGCCGACTTTCAGTGCGGAATAGATCGGGGGGAGTTGCAAGATGCTGCCGATGAATGCGGGGATGGCGGCACGAACCGTAGCTTCATCTGGCGGCGTGGCGGAGGCGGTTTCCACGATCGCGCCATCGGCATCGTCGGTATCGCTGGTCGCGCCGAGTCGGATGCGGCTCCAGTAACTTTTGCCCATGCTTTGCACCGTGTCCGCGAGTTTCGTCGCCTCGCCGATGCAGATGACGAGCAACCCCGTCGCGCGCGGATCGAGCGTGCCAGTGTGGCCGATTTTCGTCCGTCGTGGGAACCAGTTCTGCACCGCGTTCACGACTTCCCGCGAAGTCATTCCGCTCGGTTTATCTACTGCCAGCCAGCCGTTCATTCGCCGCATCCTCAGTCGCCTCGTATGAATTCCTCATGATACCGACTTGCGCGATTTACAACCCAACTGCCGGTCGCGGTCGGGCTGCAAAGCTTCAAGAGGTGTGGCAGGCCCGCACGCCCCCCGGCACGGAGTTCCGGGCCACCCGCGAGCCGGGCCATGCCATCGAATTAGCGACCGAAGCGGTGCGTGCCGGGTTCGGGCGAATCATCGCCGCCGGTGGCGATGGCACCGTTCACGAAGTCGCAAACGGCATCCTTGCGGCAGGCAATCCCGACGTGCGGTTCACGACATTTCCCGTCGGCTCGATGAACGATTATGCCTTCACGCTCGGGCTGGAAACGTGGTGGCGCGAAGCGCGACCGTGGGACGATTTGCAAACCTTGCGCGTCGATGTCGGGCAAGTGATCGGCGCAGGGCGGCAGCCATTTTTCGTCAACAGTTGCGGCCTCGGCTTCAACGGCATGGTCACGATCGAGTCGCGAAAAATCCGCTGGCTGCGCGGCATCCCGCTCTACGCGCTCGCCGTCGGCAAGGCACTCGTACGCCATTTCGCGACGCCGACACTCGAACTCCAAATCGACGAACAAACGCTACACCTGCCGACGCTCGCGATGTCGTTGGGCCTCGCACAGCGCGAAGGCGGCTTCCCATTGACGGCGGCCGCATCGCTCGACGATGGCCTGTTCCACTACCTCCACGTCGGCGACATCCGGCGCTGGGAACTCATCCGCCACTTCCCCGGAATGCTCTCGGGCCACCTGCCGACCGATCACGCAAAACTGCGAATGGGCCAGTGCCAAACGCTTCGCGTGAAGTCGCAACAGGCACTCTGCCTACACATGGACGGCGAATTTTTCTGCACGCCCGAAGACGGCATCACCGCATTTGAAGTGAAATTGCACCCGCAACGATTACTGGTGGAGTATTACCCACCCGCACTCTACGGCGGCGCAAAATACGCCGCGATCCGCGAACGAAAGTGAATGGGTGACGCGCACGCGCTCCGCTACAAGGACTGCGCGTCGCGGCTAATTCCGGCAACCCGAGATCTTCTTCACGACGCTCGACTTGGCGATACTCTTCGTCGTGGTATCCGCCACACTGGTTCCGGTTCGGTCCGTCGAAAAGGGTCTAAGGCATCCATCGCTTGACTGCTGACGGCATTCAGCGAAAAAGGTTTCGCTTGACTCACGGCGTCCATTGCGTCAAACTGCCCTTTCATCGTAACTTTAATGAAAATGGAAATTTATTCGGAATTGCGGTTGAACTTGGGGGGGGGGGTAGCAGTAAGATCGATTTCGCGGGTCGCACCGATCCGTCACGTTTCCATGTTTCAGGAGTCCTGTCGTGAGAAAAGCAACTCTCTGTTTCTGCTTCCTGCTGGTCGCAGGTGTCGTGATGATCGCGTCCGAGAGAACCGCAAACGCCCAAGCCGGCGGCGGCTCGACGTTTAAATGGAAGCAATTCAAAGGTGCGGACAACAAGATGTACGACTATCCGTGGTGGGGCGTGGACCCGGCCAATGAGAAACTGGCGGTGTGGGCTGCAGCAGACGCAGAAGTTTACCTGGCCACGGGCATCACTCTGACGAAAGTGGAAATGCGAGTCTACAAACCGGCGGCAGGAATTCCGATGGGCTGGGTTCTTCTCGCAACCTTCAACTGCCCCAATGTACCGACTGGCGACCTCCTTGATGGGCCGAACGACGTTACGGCTTCTCCGATGATTAAACTTTGGAATGTATTTACACGACCACCAAACAACGTTTTCTATACAGCGGATATCAACTCGAACATCCGAATCGACGTGACGCTGACCTGCAAGCCGATCAATCAACCCGAGTATAAGGTTATTCTGGATCCAATAAACACGACTGCCGTTCCGCACTAGCTTCCGTTTCAAGTCTAAATTCAATCGAAATGTGCGGAACGGAAGCCGCGCATTGTGTGGCACCCAACTCATTACAGGATTCCGGATCATGAAACCCAATCGACGAAACGGATTTTCGATGCTGGAGCTAATCGTTGTGATCGCCATTCTCGCGTTGCTGCTGGGCTTGCTTCTGCCTGCCGTACAGAAAGTGCGAGAATCGGCGGCTCGGATGCGCTGTCAAAACAATCTTCGACAGATCGCGCTTGCGCTACACAACTACGCCGGCGAGCGCGATGGTCGCCTGCCAACGATCGATGGCAACCCGAAGCAAGTTGCTAGCCCCATCCCCAATTCGACGTGTTTTCAGCTTCAGGACCGAGTGTTTACTGGCATCCTTACCTACATCGAACTCGGCTACGACGGCGCGGGGCAATATCCGCTGAATATCAAACTGTACGTTTGTCCATCTGATTCCAGCCCGCGACCGGCCCCGCACTGGACTGGGCCGGGCATCACTTATGCTGCGAATGCACAAGTCTTCATCGGCCATCCATCGCTTGTGAGTACATTTCCGGACGGCCGAAGTTCGACGATCATACTTGCCGAACATTACCTCCAGTGTGGGCCGTTCTGGAGAAGCTATATCGTAGATTCTGCGTCGACTGTCCCACAAGAACTGCGACCGACATTTGCAGATGGTGGAAATATACTCAGAGGTGAAAATAATCGCGACGTCTATCCTGTGACCGCCGGGAATCCTGCGGTCACGATGGCGAGTCGCCCCGGTGCCACGTTTCAAACGACGCCAGCGCATTGGAGTTGCGGTCGATACGACATCGAAAATGGCGTAGGTGTTTGCGGGAATCCAAAGCCATTCAATGCTTGCGATCAAACCGTTCCCCAGACGGCCCATCCCGCTGGTATGCAAGTCGCGATGGCCGATGGCAGTGTGCGGACGATTCGCCCCGGCGTCAGCGAGACGATATTCTGGGCGGCGATTACACCCAACGGCGGTGAAGTCGTCGGGCTGGATTGACGACTGGGATCGTTAATGCGATGGAGAAGCGGTGAGCGACAATCGGCAGCCGACGGCAACGGCGATCGTGCCGAGTGTCCGCCAGGTCGGATTGGTGGCGGCTCCCGTTTCGAGCCGCGATAGCGTTTCCAACGCCAACCCCGTCTTACTGTCGAGAATCGCCTATCACTCCAATATCCGTCGCGGCGTTGCCATCTGGAGCGTTCCGATAGTGGTAGCGATTGCGAACGAAATCGTTTCGCAGGCGAGAGTATTACACGGTTTCAATCGTCCGGGAATAAATCCCGCACGCGGCGCGTCGTATTACCAGACGGGGACGCCGTCCACTTTCGGTTCGATACGCACCCTCTATTACTGGGGCTGATACCATGTATGGCTTTTTAGCCGATGCGGTCGTCGCTGCGCATGTGGGTTACGTTGCGTTCGTCGTTCTCGGTCAATTGGCGATCGTGATCGGTGCGGCGGCCCGCGCGCAGTGGGCGCGGAATCCGTGGTTTCGGTTCGCGCACCTGACGATGATTGCCATCGTCGCCTACGAAGCGATTCGCGGCCTGCGCTGCCCGCTCACGGTCTGGGAAGAACAACTTCGCCAACTGGCGGGGCAGTCGTTCGACAGTGCCGAGACGTTCCTCGGTCGGCTTCTGCACAACTTGCTTTTCATCGAAGGCAAACCCGAGATCTTCTTCACGACGCTCTACTTGGCGATGCTCTTCGTCGTGCTGCAAGGGCTAATCATGTACCCCCCACGCTGGTTCCGATTCGGTCCACCCACACGAATGCCAACTGTCAAAAAGTGAAACGCGATCTGACGTAAGTCGACTTTTGCACGGTGTCGCGAAGTGTCGTGAAAGTGTCTCCAAGTGTCGTGAGAATGTCGTGCTCGGTCGATTTTGTGTCGCACTCGGTCGATTTTTGGTAGGTACTTACGGCGAGTCTCGAATCGATTGCCTTCGACATAACCCGCTATTCGGGTCGATGATACGGCAAAACCGCCGGAAACAAATCGGTGATTTGTGATCAAAACAGGGGCATTTCGGGTCGCGAAAACCGGAAAAACACCCGAAAAAACGGTTTTCGAGCCTCCGCAATTGTGACTTACGTCGATTTCGATCGGGCGGGATGCCGATCGCACGCGGAGCAGTTGCCTATGAGTAAAAGCGAGTTCGGCCGGTTTGTTTCGTTGAGTCGAAATGCCGCCGCGTGGGCAAGGGATAGACTTGTCACTCGGCTTCGGATTCGTAATTTTTGTGACACGATCCCCTGTTTCCGTTATCCGCGAGAAAGCCGTCATGGCCACGACCCGAGGCGAGTTGTTTGCTGGCGTTACCGTTGCATTGGTCACGCCGTTTCGTAATGGCGACGTCGACTGGAACGACCTCGGCAAACTCGTCGATTGGCACGTCGAACAAGGCACCGATGGCCTCGTTCCGTGCGGCACCACGGGTGAATCGCCGACGCTCGATCACGACGAACACGAGAAGGTCGTCGCGTTCGTTTGCGAACGCGCACGCGGCAAGTTGAAGATTCTGGCGGGCACGGGATCGAACAACACGCGGGAAGCGGTGCGGATGACGAAGGCCGCGAAGAAGGCCGGCGCGAACGGCTCGCTGCAAGTGGGGCCGTACTACAACAAGCCGACGCAAGACGGTTACTTCGCTCACTTCTGCGCGATCGCCGACGCAACCGATCTTCCAATCGTGCTGTACAACATCCCCGGCCGTACCGGTTCAAACATCGCACCCGAAACGATGGCGAAACTCGCCGAGAAGTGCCCGACAATCGTTGGGGTTAAGGAAGCCACCGGCTCGTTGGATCAGGCTTCGCAAGTCGCCGCCCTCACCGATCTGACGATCCTGAGCGGCGACGATAGCCTGACGCTCCCGCTAATGAGCATCGGCGGCAAAGGTGTCGTTTCAGTTGTCGGGAACATCGTGCCACGCGACATGATGGCGATGGTGAAAGCGTACGCATCGGGCCAGTTCGCCGAGGCACTCGCATTGCACCGTAAACTCTTCCCGCTCTGCCGCGACATGCTGAGTGTCGCCACAAATCCGATCCCACTCAAAACCGCAATGAAACTCCTCGGCCGCGGCAACGGCGAACTCCGCTTACCGATGGTGGCGATGGACGCCGCCGGTGAAGCGAAGGTCAAACAAACGCTAGTAAATTATGGGCTGCTGAAGATGTAAGGAATTCGTCGGCGATCGTCGGTAAAGACCACGATCACCTTGCTGCCTGCCCGATTCGCACGCAAATGTTGTGGCTTTCCTGGGCAGTATCCGCTATCATTTCCATTGTCATGCGTATTGCGTGGCGGCGTCCCTGCGGCTTCCTCTCCCGGAAGCGTGTTTGATGCCCAAGAATGAGTCAGTGGAAGCATCGAATCTAAACGGCGAGCCGCTGTCACCCGACATCATCGGGTCGTCCCCGGCGTTGCTCAGCGTTTACCGCCTTGTGCGATTGGCGGCTCCGCGCGGTGCCACGATCTTGCTCATCGGCGAGACCGGCACCGGCAAGGAAGTGATCGCCAAGGCGATCCATAAACACAGCAAGCGCGCCGATGGTCCGTACATCCGCGTCAATTGTGGAGCGCTTCACGAGAACTTGCTGGAAAGCGAACTGTTCGGGCATATCAAAGGCGCATTCACCGGCGCGGTCGAGAACAAGACCGGGCGGTTCGAGGCGGCACACGGCGGCACCATTTTCCTCGACGAAATCAACAGTATGACGCCGAAGCTTCAGGTGAAGCTCTTGCGAGTTTTGCAGGAACGCGAGTTCGAGCGCGTCGGCGAAAGCAAGACGATCAAGGTCGATGTTCGCGTCATTGCGGCCACGAATGCAGCGCTCGAAGATCTCGTCGAGCAGGGTCACTTTCGCGAAGACCTTTACTATCGGTTGAACGTCATCCCGGTCACGCTGCCGTCGTTGCGCGAACGCCGCGAGGACATCGAACCGCTCGCCCGTTTTTTCATCAAACGCTACGCAGAGCAGAACAAGTTAGTGCCGGTACCGATGCTAACGAAAGAGGTCGTGGCGGCGCTGCTGTCGCACGATTGGCCGGGCAACGTCCGCGAATTGGAGAACACCATCGAGCGGCTGATCGTGCTATCGGATAACGGCCACTTGTCGGCGGAACATCTGCGATTGGATCGACCGCGTGTGATATTGCGTTCGGCAAAAAGCACGGCAGGCGGCACGGATGTCCCGAGCCTGATTCGCGCCGTCGTGCGGGCGGGGGTGCAATCGCCGTTGCCGCAGGGCACGAAGCTGTACGACTTCCTCGTGGGCGGGGTGGAACGCGAACTGATTTCGCAAGTGATGCGAATGTGCGGCGGCGTGAAGATCACCGCCGCCGACCGTTTAGGCATCAACCGCAACACGCTCCACAAGAAGATCGAAGAGATCGAGCGCGCCGATCCCATCGACCCACCCGTAGAGAACGTCGAACCGGCGGAGTGAGCAGTCGTTGCGATTCCTGGCTCGGCAGAGTAACATGTCGGTGGAGGATCGATCATGATTGCGAGTACGGAACAAATCGTCGCGGCGGCGTTGGCGCTTCCAGAGGATAACCGACTGGAATTGGCCGACCGTCTGATGGAGAGCCTCGACGGTCCGCCGGATGACGATGTCGAACGGGCATGGGCCGTCGAGATTGCCCGCCGCCTCGAGGAAGTCCGTTCGGGTAAAGTTGTAACGGTACCCTGGGAAGAAGCCCGAAAACGCATCTTTGAAGATACCGATGACGACGATAGTTGACCTTCACCCCTTGGCCATCCGAGAAGCCAAGCTCATCGAACGTTACTACGCACGTGTGGGTGCGAGTCAACTCAAGCAGTACACGGCGGCATTCGACGATGCCGTCGCTCGCGTTGGAGCCTCGCCCGGAATGTGGTCTCCGGACGCCCTCGGAACTCGCGCGTGCCCATTGCAGAAATTCCCATACCGCCTTGTCTACATCGAAGTGCCAGGCCGCGTCTTGGTCATCGTCGTACCGCACGATCGTCGCCGACCGGGCTACTGGCGACGACGAGTGTCTTAATAGCTACCCCACGAACACGCCGCCGGCGAAGTCGTCTTCAAAGGCGGCGACGTTCATAGACTCGGTCGGTTGCCCTTCGGGTGCCAGGTCGGCTCCGCGATAAACGATTACGCGGGCGTTCGTGCCGGGTGCGGTGCCGACGATGAGATCGTCCGCCACGCTACCGGCGACGGGGCGAGTCGAGACGCGGTACGCCGCCGCGCGATTCGATATCGCCGGCGAAGAAGTTCGCGAGGAACGTTTGCACGTTCGTCGCCAGACCGGTCCCGTTGAAGGCGATCACACGCGGCCCACCACCGGGGCCAGCGCCGGTAATCAAGTCGTCGCGGCCATCGCCGTTCAAGTCGCCGACACTGACGAAAGCACCATTTCGCAACGTGTCTTCAAATGCGAAGAAGTCGTTGAACACCTTCGTCGGCGTACCGCTGACGAGGGATCGTCCGTCGAAGCCGGCGATGCGTGGTCCACCGCCGATCCCGGCCGCTACGATCAAGTCGATGCGACCGTCGGCGTTCAAGTCGCCTGCCGCGATTCGTACCCCGCCTCGGAAATTCGCATCTTCGATCCCAAAGAAATCGGCGATCACGCAATCGAAGTCCCCTCGACGGAACACACGAACCCGCGGGCCGCCGCCTTCATCGGGCGAGACGATGAGATCGGCCACGCCATCGCCGTCGATGTCGCCCGTTGCCACGAATAACCCACCGGTGAAGGTAGGTTTAAAAACCAGTGCCGAACCGATTACGGCAGCGGATTTGCCGTCGTAAATCACCACGCGCGGCTCCGCATTGGTGGGTGGCGGAACGATCACAGGTGGCACCACTGGCGGTGGAACTACGACAGGTGGTACAACTGGCGGCACGACCACGGGTGGCAGTGGAGGCGGAACGGTAACGATGAATGTCTCACTTGCGGTCAGCCCGCCTCCGTCGGTCACGGTCAATACGATCGTCGTCGTGCCGAATCGGTCGGCGACTGGCGACAGGGTCAACGTTCGGCTACTCGAAGTCCCTCCGATAACGATTTTGGGATACCGGCAACAACGTGGCGTTCGACGACGTTACCGAAATTGTCAGGCTCGATGCAGCGGATTCCGCATCGTAGATCGTGAAGTTGAACGGTCCGGCTATGGGTGTAACCGCGTTTCCGGCGCTCAATTGCGAGCATTTTTCCCCACGGATGTTCGTGAGGTAGTCGTCCAATCTGCGCAGGGTTGAGCGGCAGAGATCATTTCTGCTGGCGAATCTAGCGTTTTCGTACGACTGACGGTGGGGCGTCAGCCACTGGGTTTGGGAAAGATTTGGTCGAGTATCGACGCGTCCGGCGGACGGATTTTG